>CAZPTO010000024.1:0-16405 GCA_964589155.1 uncultured Bacteroidaceae bacterium
TGGTTGCGTGTTTTCCATGACCCGGACCTGGACAGAAGAGGTGTGTGTTCTCAGCAATACGTCGGGATCTTTTTCGATGAAAAAGGTATCCTGCATGTCGCGCGCCGGATGTTCAGGAGGAAAATTCAATGCAGAGAATACATGCCAGTCATCCTCGATCTCCGGCCCTTCGGAAATGTTATAACCCAACCGGGTAAAAATATCGATGATCTGGTTGCGTACAATGGAGATGGGATGACGTGCTCCCGGAGGCATGGATTTGCCAGGTACAGTCATGTCCGGGATTGAATCCGTACTTCCTGACGATGAAAGCAATCCCTTCATCTCCCCGACTTTTCCGGTTACATATTGCTTCAGTTCGTTAATATGCTGACCTACCTCTTTTTTCTGTTCAACAGGAACCGACTTAAAATCAGCAAATAAAGCATTTAAATGTCCTTTCTTACCCAGGAATTGTATCCTGAATGATTCAACAGCTTCAAGACTGTCGGCTTCAAATCGTTTGGCCTCTTCTAACAATTGTTTGATCTTCTGCTCCATGCTCTGTGCATTATGAGCCGGTAAAGGTAATAAAAATCAATCAGTGAAGGCTATTTGAGACGAATGGAATAGACGATATCTTCTGTGGGCCGGTCGTTGTTATCCGTGGAAATGGCGGCAATAGCATCAACCACATCCAGTCCACTAATGACCTCTCCAAAAACGGTATACCCGTCATCCAGGTGAGGCGTACCACCGAGGGTGGTGTATGCCGCTATCTCTTCGGGAGTGAACGGATCATGTACACCGCGGGTTTGCAGCGTGGTCAGTTGCGCCTCGTTCAATACCTGTCCGTGGACAATGTAAAATTGTGAACCCGAAGATCTTTTTTCCGGGTTGACCGCATCACCCTTGCGGGCAGCAGCAAGCGCACCTTTCTTGTGAAAATGATGATCACGGATCTCCGCTTCAATGGTATACCCGGGTCCCCCGATTCCCAGTCGCTGGCCTTTCTCGGCCCCTTTCGAATGGGGATCACCCCCCTGGATCATGAAATTATTGATCACCCGGTGAAATAACTGCCCGTCGTAATACCCATCTTTAATCAGCTTGATCATGTTATCCCTGTGTTTCGGGGTGTCATCATACAACAACAGCTCAATATTTCCGAGTGAGGTTTCCAATACAACCACCTGTCCCTTTGTATCTGCTGACTGCTGTGCATTTGTATTTGCGAGAAAGACAGCGAACAGAACATTTAAAATAATTATTCGTTTCATAAATGTTATCGTTTTTGTAGAAGACATCTGCATAACATTCAGTACCTTCAATATGTTTTATCACGAAAATACGAAATTATGGTTATAGCACTGGCAGGACACTCAGGATTTGTGGGTACGCATATCAGGAAATATTTTCACACACATGATTTTATCCTCCTTGACAGAAAGGACCTGTATGGAACAACTGACGCACTGGCACAAAAGATATCAGGTTGTGATGTGCTGATTAACACCGCGGGTTTCAGCATTTCAGCACGGTGGACAAAAAAGAACAGGGAGAAAATCCGAAGAAGCCGTGTCGAAGTGACGAATCACCTTGTAGGTGCTCTTGAAAAGACGGAACAAAAACCAGAAGTATTTATCAGTGCATCTGCGATAGGGATCTACAAGCAAAATAATGAGCACACAGAAGTATCCAAAAAATATGGCGATGACTTTCTTGCTGAGGTGGTGCAAGACTGGGAAAAAGCGGCCGATGCTGTTGCAGGTGAGGTAAAGTTGGTAAAAATGAGGTTGGGGATGGTGCTGGGTGCAGACGGAGGAGCACTTCCCAGGCTCTTCAGGCTGTTTAAATGGGGGTTGGGGGGCGTGATAGCCTCAGGGAAGCAGGTCTACTCGTTCATACATATTGACGATGTCACGGGTGCCATGGCCTACATACTGGAACGGAAAGGGGAGGGCGTATATAATTTTACTGCTCCTCACCCGGTGACAAATAAAACCTTCACGAAAACTATTTCTGATCAATTACAGCGACCTTCATTTTTGCGCATACCAGGTTTTATGATGCATCTTGTGATGGGAAAAGCAGCCACAGTAGTCACAAAAGGACAAACTGTTTATCCCAAAAGACTCCTTGATGAAGGATATAAGTTTACCTTTGCCACCATAGATGAAGCAATAGAAAACCTGGCAGATCAGCAGTGAATCCAATCAAACAACTTTTTGGTCAGACCGCAGTTTATGGGATGGGAATCGTTTTGCCACGATTGCTGAACTTTGTTATTCTTACCCCATTCTATACGCGGAGATTTGAGACAAGCGAATATGGAGTTATTACAGAATTATATGCTTACGTCGTACTGTTGCTCATTGTGCTGACCTATGGGATGGAGACAGGTTTTTTCAGGTTTGCCAGCAACAGCGACAGGAAAAACACAATTTATACCAGTATCCTCCTTTCGGTATTCTCTACTTCTTCATTGTTTGTGTTACTGATCCTCCTGCTACTGGAACCGATTTCAGGGTGGCTGGAATACAGCGGAAATCCCGAATATATCCTTTGGCTCGCCATCATTGTCGCTGTAGATGCTTTCACAGCAATTCCTTTCGCGAGGATCAGGTTGAATAATAAAGCTAAAAAATATGCTGCGATACGGATCGTAGAGATTTCAGTGAACATCGGACTCAACCTGTTCTTTATTAAGTATTGCAGGGATAATTACGAAAGCGTGGAATGGATCAGGAAAATCTACAACCCTGCATTGGGGGTGGGATATGTATTGATCTCGAACCTGGTGTCTTCACTACTGAAAATGGTGTTGCTTTCAAAAGAGATTTTCGCGTTTGTGAAGGGAAAATTTGATCTGAAACTCTTCAGGCAAGTGTTGAAGTATTCTTATCCGCTGCTGATTGCTGGCCTGGCAGGAGCGATCAATGAAGCACTCGACCGTACCCTGCTGAAACACCTGCTGGATCCGGCTTCTGATCCCATGGGACAGTTGGGCATTTATGGTGCAAATTACAAGATCGCGGTGCTCATGACACTTTATGTGCAGGCCTTCAGGTATGCAGCAGAACCTTTCTTTTTTTCAAAATCGGGGGAGAAAGATGCGAAGGTATTATACGCTGATGTGATGAAGTATTTCATTATACCAGGCTTGCTGATCTTCCTGGTGGTGAATATCTACCTTGATTATTTCAAGCTGTTTATAGGTCCGGAATTCCGGGAAGGCGTGCATATCGTCCCGGTGGTGCTCATGGCCAACCTGCTGATCGGGATATTTTTCAACCTGTCCATCTGGTATAAACTCGAAAACAAGACCATGATAGGGGCCATGCTCGTACTGATCGGCGCCGGGATCACGATTTTCATTAATGTTGCATTCGTGCCCAGGTTCGGATATATTGCCTCTGCATGGGGACACCTGATCTGCTATTCTGTAATGATTTTCATTTCTTACCTGTTATCACGAAAGCACTTCGTTATTCCTTATGACTTCAGGAAGATATTGATATATTTTATTACCATTGTGGGATTTTTTTATATCGACCGGTTATTAACTTTGCAGGATGTTTCATTTACAAATATTCTAAAACCTGTATGGATCATCGTATCTCTGGTAATTTTTTATTTCGGAGAGAAGGAGACATTCATGAAATACACGAAAAAGGCGAATTAAAAATACTCACATGAAAATCAAGATCGTAAACAAATCAAAAAATCCTTTACCATCATATTCAACAGAACATGCAGCAGGAATGGACCTGCGGGCAAATATCGGTGAGGAAATTGTTCTTGAGCCACTGCAGCGTAAACTTATACCAACAGGTATTTATTTGGAACTGCCGGCAGGGTTTGAAGCCCAGATCAGGCCCAGGAGTGGAATGGCCCTGAAGCACGGCATCTCTGTTCTGAATACCCCCGGGACAATTGATGCCGATTATCGTGGAGAAGTTGGCGTAATTGTTGTTAATATTTCATCTGAAAAGTATACCATCAGTCCTGGAGAAAGAATTTGCCAGATGGTCATCAGCAGTCACGAAACAGCTGAATGGGTTGAAGTAAATGAATTAATCGACACGGAACGTGGCGCAGGGGGATTTGGCCATACAGGGACTAATTAAGTATATCAATAGAGTTGGCGTGGCTGGATCATAAAGTTTGAGAGCAAGGCGCGCAAAATTTTTAATCCGCAGTATACTTACGTATTCGAGGAGTTTTAAATTTTGCAGAAACGCAGCTATCGGACTTTTTGGACAGGCACTAATTAAAGAGGAAAAGTATTTAATGATTTTAAGAAAAGGAGCATATATCGTTCTGACATTGCTGCTGTGGTTTCCATTGCAGGCCCAGAAAGAGAATTCACAGTACCAGTATGCACTGATCGAAGCTGTGAAACAGAAGAACCTGGGGAATATTCCGGGTGCGATTGAATTGTATAAAATGGTGTTGGAAGAAAAGGAAGATGTAGCTGTGGCACACTTTGAACTGGGTACGCTTTATGCCCTCACAGGAAATGAGGAAAAGGCGTTGGATCACCTGGCAAGATCGGTTGCTATGGAGCCTGCTAACAAGTGGTATTTTGAAAGCTATATCGATGTATTATTGTTACAGCAGGAATATAAAACAGCAAAAAAGCTATTAAAAGAGCGGATCGGTCAGGAAGACGGAAACGTGGATCACCTGTATAAACTTGCTAATGTATACTTCCTGGGAGGTAAATCACGAAAAGCCATCAAAACACTTGAGGAAATAGAAAAAAGTTATGGGTATTCTGAAAAGATTACGTTGCTGAAAGCCAATATTTATGAACAAAAAGGAAACTTCAAAAAAGCACTTCTGGAAGTGCGAGACATACTTGAACTTTTTCCCGAATCTGTTCAATTTCACATTGTAGCAGCAGAACTGGCCAGGAAGAACAAGGATGAGGACCTTGCTGCAGCATTCTATCGCGAGGTATTTGAGCTTGACAGTATGAATATCTATGCACTTACTAACCTGACAGATTATTATAGGGAGAAAAAGGATTTTGACAATAGTTTTTATTACCTGGACAAGTCCTTCCAGAGCGACGATATCGATTATGATAAAAAGATGGCCATCCTGGGGTTTTACCTCTCGGATGATTACTTTTTCCAGAATCATTTCGAAGAACTGGAGAAGCTACTGATTACCATGCTCGATAAATACCCGGAAAAGCGGGATGTTCATCTTTTTGCTTCCGACTTTTTTATCCAGAACAGTAAATATACTGAGGCGCTGGATGCATTGCTGCCACTGCTCAGTTCGCAACAGGAAAAGTATACGATGTGGAGGCAGGGCATCCTGCTTGCAAATGCTACCGACAGGAAAGAGGACCTGCTGGATCTTACAAAGAAGGCTTCAAAAATTTTTCCCGATAGTGCAGAGATCATCTTTTACAAAGGAATGGCAGAATTCGAAACAGAGAATTATGAAGCTGTCACACGTACCTTCAGCGACGAAAACCTCAACAGGGCTAATGATCCTGAATTGGATGCCCAGGCAAAGATGCTCCTTGCAGAATCATATTATCAACTTGGAATATATACAGTATCTGATAGTATTTTCAGGGATATCATTCGTAAGGATCCGGATAATACGTTGGTAATGAATAATTTCAGCTATTACCTCTCTTTGCGGGAAGAATCACTTGATGAAGCGCAACGACTCAGCCGGATTACCATAGAACGTGAACCGGAAAACGGAATTTTCCTGGATACTTATGCCTGGATATTGTACAAAAAAGGTGCATATGAAGAAGCTGAGAAGTATATCATGAAAGCGGTTGAAAAGGGAGGAGAAAATGATCCTGATGTCAACCTGCATGCGGCGGAGATTCATAAGGCACTGGGAAATATTCCCATGGCAAGAGCGTTTTATCAGAAGGCGTTGATCCTTGGCGGAAATAAACAAGATCTCATAGAGAAACTTGAGGCCCTCAATGAACAGAATGATTAGAATTTTATCGGGTTGCGGATTGATCATCGCATTGATCTTTTCATGCTCACCACAAAGGAGGCTCAGCGGTGACCGTGGAATAGCTGCTGGTAGTGCTGGATCGCTGCAGGCTTTCTGCGATTCTGTAAAACCATTTAAATCATTGTATATCAAAGGAATAGATGCAAAAATATTCCTGGATGATGAAGAATACAAATCAAAGGTTTCCGTTTATTATCTGCCTGACTCTGTATTCCTTGTGAGTGCTGTCAATGCCGGGTTCGAAATCGTTAGGATGGGCGTTTCACATGATAGTACTGTGTATATCAACAGGCTGGATAAACTGGTATACGTGATCCGTAATAATGATATAGGTGCAGCTCCGCCGGTATTATTTGAAGACCTGGAACAATTGCTCAACAGGGCGTTGCTATGTGACTCAAAGGAAGTTGAAAGACTTGGAGATAGCACGCTGGTGGTGGATCGCTCCATACAGGATATCGCTAAAAGGATATTTTATAAACTTCCCGGTCCACAGGTAAATAAATTTGAATTTTTCCAGAAGAAAACCGGAGAATATGTGGTGGGGGAAATGAATGATGAGAAGAAAATTATCATATATTCGAACTATATTGTGGACGACCTGACGCTTCAGGCTGAAGGGGGTGCGGTAGAATATGACAGGATACTGAATGTGAACCTGTCTGTAAATAGCAGAAAATACACCATTGTATATTTATAATGAGACTATTTCTCATATGTATTACAGTCCTGCTGGGAACGACGTGCGTGCTTTCACAGGATAAGAACTCGCTGGAAAAGCGTAAAGAATCTACTTTACAGGAACTGGAACTTGCCAGGGAATTGCTCGATAAAACCCAGGATAAAAAGCAAAATACCATCCGGAGGGTCGCTATATTAAACAGCGGCATTAAGAGCAGGGAACAGCTGATCGCCGGCATCATCCAGGAGATCGATCTGTTAGACCAGGAAATCGATGCATTACAGGAAGAGATCAATGTTCTTGAAAAGGATATTCAGAAAGGCAAAGCGGAATATGCACACATACTGTATAGTATTTTTAAGAACCACACGGATGAAGAGAAGATGATGTACTTGCTGGCAAGTAAGAATATCAATCAATTCTACCAGCGGATCAAATACATGAAATATCTGAAAGATTACAGGCAAAACAAGGTTGAAGAACTTGAAAGCATGATTGCTGAACTGGAGACCCGTACAGAGGCGATGATGTCTGCCAGGAACAAACAGGCAGCCTTATTAGAAGAAAAGGAAAGCGAAAACAGGGTCCTCGTTCGTGAACGGGCCCAGCGCAACGGCATGATCAGAAAACTTTCGCAGGATGAAAGACGCATCAGGAAAGAGATAGAGGAAAAAGAACGTATACGTAAAGAACTTGAAGATCGTATTCGAAAGATCATTGAAGAGGAGACAAGAAAAAATGCCGGAAATACGTTGCTATCTTCTCTGACGCCGGAGCAACGCCTGGTCGGCGACAGCTTCCTGCAAAACAGAGGAAGGCTGCCCTGGCCGGTTGAACGGGGCGTCATTACCACGGAATACGGATTGATCAATCACCCGGTACTCGAAGGAGTTAAGATCCCTAGCAATGGAATCGATATCAGCACACCCGCGGGCATAAAAGCGAGGGCCATATTTGGTGGCGAAGTAACTGGGGTGTATGCAATACTCGGGGCCAATTACGCTGTGATCGTTATGCATGGAGAATACATTACAGTATACCAAAACCTGGTGGATCTGAAGGTCAAAGCAGGAGATAAAGTTGATGCAAAACAGGAACTGGGTACCGTCCATTCTGATCCGGGTGAAGATATCGCTGTGATGACATTGCAGGTGTGGAAATCTAAGGAAATTCTTGATCCTGAAAACTGGCTTACGAAATAGGAAATTATTACAAAAATTTTATGATGTACCAAATTGCATTCACTGATTGGGTGAATTCGAACTGTTATGCGGTCGCCCTTAGTTGATTGAATCATAAAATTGTTCTGGACGTTTGAAACTTTTTTAGCCACACTGCGTATACCAAAACTCCATTATTTACAGATGAAAAAAGACTTTGAAATATCTTCTGCATCAGAGAACCTGCGGATCGTTGAGAAGGTGATTGATGATATGTCACTGGAACTGGATCTTACCGACGAAGTATATGGGAATGTGCTTGTCGCAACAATGGAGGCTACAAATAATGCGATCATTCATGGAAATAAATCAGACCCCAATAAACAGGTAAGACTGGAAATAGTGAAAGATAAAACGGACCTGGTAATCAAGATCGTGGACCAGGGACCGGGTTTTGACTATTCCCATGTGCCGGACCCTACAGCACCGGAGAACCTGGAGAAGATCAACGGAAGGGGCATCTTTTTGATGAAACGACTCTCTGATGACATTGTATTTTCAGACGAAGGCAGGATTGTAGAACTTAAGTTCAGGGTATAGTGCCTGTATATTTCCACTCAGAACGTATCAAATTTCCACTTGATTCGGAATCCATTTATAAACAATGGATTCTTGGTGTTCTTTCCAAACATAATAAGCAACCAGGAAATCTCAATATCATATTCGTCTCCAAAGATTATATGTTGAAGATGAATAAGAAATTTTTAAACCACAACTACCATACAGACGTTATATCATTTGACGACAGCGAAAATGACGTTATATCAGGCGACATCTTTATAAGTGTCGACCAGGTAAAAATCAACAGTACATATCATAATGTTGGTTTTATTAACGAACTTTGTCGCGTGATGATCCATGGTGTACTGCATTTGATCGGCTTTGGAGATACAGACAATGCAGAAAAAAGGATCATGAGGGTGCAGGAAGACCAGGCACTGGATATGTTAGATGTGACAGATGATGGAAAAGATATATGATGTAATTGTTGTGGGGGGTGGACATGCAGGTTGCGAGGCAGCAGCAGCTGCGGCCAATCTGGGCAGCACAACGCTGTTGATCACGATGGATATGACAAAGTTTGCCCAGATGTCATGCAACCCCGCCATGGGAGGTATTGCCAAGGGTCAGATCGTACGTGAAATCGATGCCCTGGGTGGGTATTCTGGTATTGTTACGGACCGGTCAATGATTCAGTTCCGGATGTTGAACAGATCAAAAGGACCGGCGATGTGGAGTCCACGGGCACAGTGCGACCGTTCGCTTTTTACACTGGAATGGAGGAGGGTGCTGGAATCTATACCCAAACTGGATTTCTGGCAAGACAAAGTGACAAGTCTGATTATTGAAGACGGCCAGGTGAAGGGCGTGGAGACCAATATGGGGATTCCGTTCAGGGCGAAGGCAGTGATCCTTACTGCCGGTACGTTTATCAATGGACTGATGCATATAGGTGATGTTAAGATGAGCGGCGGAAGAATTGGCGAGCCCCCTTCTGGCGGGATCAGTGAACAATTGGCGGAATTTGGTTTTGAAGTAGGGCGGATGAAAACAGGAACGCCCGCCCGTATCGATGGGCGAAGTATCGATTTTTCCAATATGACAGAACAGCCAGGCGATCAGGAGGGCAGGAAATTTAGTTTTTTGGATTATAAGCAGGATTATACAGGGCACCGGAGTTGCTACATTACATATACCAATCCAACAGTACATAAAGAGCTGGAGCGAGGCTTTAAGTCAAGCCCGTTGTTCAATGGTTCTATTGATGGCGTTGGACCCAGATACTGTCCTAGTATCGAGGATAAAATCGTTACTTTTTCCGAGAAAGAACAACACCAGCTTTTCCTTGAACCGGAAGGCATGCATACCGTGGAATACTATATCAACGGGTTTTCCTCCTCACTGCCCTGGAAAGTGCAATTCGCGGCCTTGAAAAAAGTGAAAGGATTGGAGAATGTGAAGATCTACAGACCTGGTTATGCGATTGAATATGATTACTATCCCCCGACACAATTAAAACATACCCTGGAAACAAAAAAGCTCGACCACCTCTATTTTGCCGGTCAGATCAATGGTACTACCGGATATGAAGAGGCCGCAGCACAAGGGATGATGGCAGGAATCAATGCCCACCTGAACAACACAACAGGAGACCAGTTTGTGCTTGGCAGGGACCAGGCGTATATTGGCGTGTTGATCGACGATCTGATCACAAAAGGAGTGGATGAGCCTTATCGCATGTTTACCTCACGTGCTGAATACAGGATACTATTGCGCCAGGACAATGCTGATGAGCGACTGACCCCGCTTAGTTTCGATATCGGGCTGGCCACGAAAAACAGGATGAATCTTCTGGAAAAGAAAAGAGCAGGTATTAATGCGCTTCAACACAAACTGGAACATACCAGCGTTGATCTCGCACGAATGAATACTTTTCTGAAGCAATCCGGAACAACACCATTGAAAGAAAAATTGAAATATATCAATGTGGCAAAACGTCCCCAGGTCAGCTTACAGAAGTTGCTGAAGGAGTTCAACCTGGAGCCGGATGCGGCTGCTTGTTCAGAAGAGGTTCGCAAAGAGATAATTGAGGGGACAGAAGTGAGCATCAAATATGAAGGTTATATTTCCAGGGAAAAGCTAATGGCAGAGAAGATCAACAGGCTTGAAAAAATTCAGCTGGCCCCCCACCTGGATTACGAACGATTTAAAAGCATTTCAACGGAAGCCCGACAGAAACTTGCTAAGCTTCGGCCGGAGACGATCGGGCAGGCATCACGTATCTCGGGGGTGTCACCTAGTGATATCAGCGTGCTTTTGGTATATATGGGTCGATAGTGTTCCACGTGGAACACTTCAAGAATGTTCCACGTGGAACCTGCTCAGGTTTCTGAAATCTGTATATTTATTTGAAAATATTATTCCAACATGGTGTTGCATGCAAATTTAATTGACATTCACAACAGGGAAATCTATCCATCCCACATCACGATCAAAGATGGGTGCATCAATAGTATCAAAAAGGTAAAAGAAGAGGCAAGCAGGTATATGCTGCCTGGTTTTATTGACGCGCATGTACATATTGAAAGTTCAATGGTCACACCTGTGGCTTTTTCACGCGAGGCGGTACGTCATGGTACGATCGGTATTATTTCGGACCCGCATGAAATCGCAAATGTGCTGGGAGAAGAGGGTGTGAAATTCATGGTGGAAAATGCTAAAAGAACACCCCTCAAAATTTTGTTTGGAGCGCCAAGTTGTGTTCCGGCAACACCCTTTGAATCCTCCGGGGCAAATATTGATGCCGCGGGGATCGAGCGTATGTTGAACATTCCGGAGGTTGGATACCTTTCCGAGATGATGAATTATCCGGGGGTGGTACAGGACGATCCGGAAGTAATGAAAAAGTTGAAATTGGCCCGGCGCTTGGGTGTGCCTGTGGACGGGCATGCGCCGGGAGTAAGGGGAGAAGAACTAAAAAAATATGCGGGTGCAGGCATCACCACCGATCATGAATGTTTTTCCTATGATGAAGCTGTTGATAAGATCGGCCAGGGAATGCACATCCTGATACGGGAGGGGAGTGGTGCCAAAAATTACAAAGCGTTGATTCCTTTATTAAAGGAATTTCCTGGAAAGGTCATGTTTTGTACTGATGACCTGCACCCTGATGACCTGGTTCAGGGACACATCAATAAAATAGTGAAAAGAACGATCGCCGAAGGATATGATCTGTTTGACACGCTTCGTGCCGCCAGTCTGCATGCGCAATCACATTATAAACTCGAAGCAGGATTGCTGAGGGTGGGGGACCCTGCGGATTTTATTTTGGTGGATTCTCCGGAAAACATGGATGTGCTCGCCACCTATATTAATGGAGACCCTGTTTTTATTGATGGCAGCGTGAATATCCCGGAATCAGCAACTGTACCTGTAAATAAATTTTTGATCGGAAAGATTGAAGCAAACCAGATCAGTGTGCAGCCGGAAGAAGACCAAATGAGAATCATTCAGGCGATCGATGGAGAATTAATTACCAGGCAGATGATGGCAACACCCAGGGTTGAAAATGGGAATGTCGTATCTGACGTGGAGAATGATATACTTAAGATCGTAGTTGTCAATCGCTACGAAAAGGCACCCCCCGCTGTAGGATTCATTAATGGTTTCGGACTTAAAGCAGGTGCCCTGGTTTCCAGTATTGGTCATGATAGTCATAACATTATTTGTGTTGGCGCAAATGAAAAGAGTATAACCGAATCCATCAACTGGGTAATTCAACACAAAGGAGGAATAGCTGTGCATGATGGAAAAATAGTACATGGATTGCCGCTGGAGATCGCAGGGATCATGTCCTCCGGATCTGCAGAATATGCTGCTGGAAAATATAAGCAACTCTCAGAAATTGCCGCCACACTCGGCACAGGCCTCAAGGCACCTTTTATGACCCTGGCATTTATGGCATTATTGGTCATTCCGGAATTAAAGATGAGTGATAAGGGTCTGTTTGACGGTACAACATTTTCTTTCACGCCTTTGTTTGTTGCAGGCAATGAATAAACCACACCAGCAACATATTGAGCAAATATTAAAAACACTGCCTCCGGATCCAGGCGTTTACCAGTTCTATGATCATGCTGGCAAGATTTTATATGTAGGAAAAGCAAAGCACCTTAAAAAACGGGTTTCTTCCTATTTTAGAAAAACGGCGCACGAAAGCTTTAAGGTAAAAGTTCTTGTAGAAAAGATTGCAGACATTCGCCATATCGTAGTTAATTCAGAGTCAGATGCACTGCTTCTGGAGAATAACCTGATCAAAAAGTTATTGCCCAGATACAATGTCTTGCTAAAAGACGATAAAACCTTTCCCTGGATATGCATTAAAAATGAACCATTTCCCAGGGTATTCCTCACACGAAATGTGATCAACGATGGTTCAAAATATTATGGTCCATATACATCTGCCACAACCGTGCGCACCTTGCTGGACCTCATCAGGCAGCTCTATCCCCTCAGGACCTGTAAACATCAACTGACCGCGGAAAATATTGCTGCAGGTAAATTTAAGGTCTGTTTGGAATATCATATTGAAAAGTGTATGGGTCCCTGCGAGGGCTTGCAGGATGAAGCGACATATAATGAAGCGATCCGGCAGATTCATGAAATACTAAAAGGGAACCTGGCAGGAGTAATCTCATTTCTAAAAAAGGAAATGAAAATGATGGCAGAAGTATACAAATTCGAGGAGGCTGAAAAAATGAGATTGAAGATCGAAGCCCTCGTGAAATTTCAAACCAAGTCAACCATCGTTACCCCCTCCATAAAGAATGTAGATGTATTCAGCATCGTGAACGAAGAAAAATATGCGATTGTCAACTACTTAAAAATTACAAAAGGCGCTGTAATACAGGCACATACGGTAGAAATCAAGAAACGCCTGAACGAGACAACCAGCGAAATCCTGGCCTTCGCCATCACCGATATCAAGGAAAGAGTTCGGAGCGATGCCAAAGAGCTCATTTTGCCTGTTGATCTGTCGGAAGATTTTTCATGGTACAAAATTACGGTGCCCAAGCGCGGAGACCGGAAAAAATTGCTGGAACTTTCAGAACGCAATGCCAGGCTGTATAAACTTGAGAAACAAAAAAGAGAAAAGGAAGCACCCAAACAATATCCGGCACAACGCATCCTCACATCCTTACAACAGGATCTAAGATTAACTTCACTTCCGGAGCATATCGAATGTTTTGATAACAGTAATATACAGGGATCGGATCCTGTTGCTGCGTGTGTGGTGTTTAAAAATGCCCGGCCGGCCAAAAAGGAGTACCGCCATTACAACATCAAAACAGTAACCGGACCTGATGATTTCGCTTCCATGAAAGAAGTAATCTACAGGAGATACTACAGGCTACTTGAAGAAAAGAAAGAACTCCCCCAACTGGTAATCATCGATGGGGGCAAGGGGCAGCTTAGTGCGGCAATGAAAAGCATTGATCAACTTGACCTAAGAGGCGATATAGCCGTGATTGGTATCGCTAAAAAGCTTGAAGAGATCTATTTTCCGGGAGACCCGGTTCCGTTGTATATTGATAAGAATTCAGAATCATTGCGGCTGATACAACAACTCAGAAATGAGGCCCACAGGTTCGGAATCGAATTTCACCGGTTAAAACGTTCGGGGGCAATGATCAGTTCGGAATTGCGTTCCATTCCGGGAATCGGAGCGGCCTCTGTACAAAAACTCTTTAAAACATTTAAATCTGTAGATGCGATCCGGAAGGCCGGTGAGGCCGACCTGGCCAAAGTGCTCAACCTTCAGAAAGCAAGGAAAATCATCGATTGGTTTGAGAAAAGTCAATAATTGAAAAGTGGTGTTACTTGAAAACGAACAGAAATATTTTGGATGGAGAAGGGTCCCCGGTGTGTATACCAGGAGCTAAAATCCTGCAACCTTTACAAATTAAACGGCCATATTAAATTGATAATGAATACATTCATGTTTTTCAGCAACCCCTATTTATTGCGTTCCACAGTAAACGTGATCAGGTCGAAAAGGGATTGTCTGGAAGCAGATTCAGGAAAGCTGTGTAGCACTTGTTCCGCTTTCTCTTTAAACGCGTACATTTTCTTTTCCGCAAAATTCAATCCATCATGGGAGGTGACGAAATCAATGACCTCTTGGATCTTATTGTTGCTCATGTTGCCATTGCGGATGAGCTTAAGAACAGCGCGTTTCTCACTGCGTGAACTTTGTTCAAGCGCATAGATGAGGGGAAGCGTGAACTTCTTCTCTTTCAGGTCGTTACCAGCAGGTTTTCCAGTAATCCCCCTGGGCTGGTAATCAAAAAGATCATCTTTGATCTGGAAGGCCATCCCGATATCAAGCCCCATCTGGTATACCCTGTCGATTTCTTCCTGGGAGGCGCCTGAAGATTTTGCCCCGCTGGCGGTACATGCAGCAATCAGGGTTGCGGTTTTCTTGCGAATTACCTCATAATAGGAATCAGTATCAATATTCAGTTTTCTGGATTTTTGAAGCTGAAGCAGCTCGCCTTCACTCATTTCATTTACAGTATCTGAAACAATATCCAACAAGTCATGGTCCCGCTTGCGCGAAGCAAGAAGCAATCCCCTGGCGAGAAAATAATCACCCATTAGTACAGAGAGTTTCGATCGCCATATAGCGTTCATCGAGAACAACCCCCTGCGCTCGTAAGATTCATCCACAACATCGTCGTGGATCAGTGTGGCCGTATGCATCAACTCGATCAGTGAAGCAGCAGTGTAGGTGGAGTCCGTGATCTTCCCTGTCATTTTAGCGGTAAGGAAAACAAAAAGAGGGCGCATTTGCTTTCCCTTATTGCGCAAGATATATGACGCAACTATATTCAGCAATTTTACATCACTGTGAATGGCTCCGCGAAATGTTTTCTGAAAAGCCTTCATCTCCTCAGCCACCGGTCGCCGTATATCATTTAAATTTGGCATTGAAATCAGATTTCAGCGGCAAATTTATAAATAAATCAGCGTCTTAGCGCCGAAAACAACAATTATTACCCGCTTCACGGGGAAAGCCGATGACCACAAATAATCAAAAACATCACTATTTTCCAGCAGGGTGAAAAAATGCTGTGTGAAAACTAGACGAATGGGGTTCTCCTGATGTTTAATTATTGATATATTTGTATATGCAGATACATTACACAACCAAGGAAGATTATCATGACCAAATATACTGAGATAAGCGCTGAGCGGATTGAAAGCGCAGCCAATATGATGAAAGCGATCGCGCATCCTATGCGATTGGCTATCCTGGGTCATCTTTCAGAAGGTGAAGAGCTTACGGTTACCAAGATTCATGAACTGGTGAATATTGAACAGTCAACAGCCTCTCACCACCTGGGGATACTTAAAGATAAGGGAATACTCATTTCCCGTCGCGAAGGAAAAAACACATTATACACCATTAAGAACAAAAATCTTAAAAAGTTGGTAGAATGTATCAATGTCTGCGCATGTGTGGATTAAAAATTAATTGATCAACCCTGCGTTACAGGACAAAGCTATTTAAACAGACCAATACCTTTAAATCAAGGGGTTCACTGGCAATTGGAAGTATTGCAAAGGAAGCGTGGTTAACTGAAAAATAATCCTGTAAATGGTGATGATACAGCACCCGGTTCACAGATCACCACATGTGATATCCCCGGGGAGAGATCGCAGGGCCCCATCACAAATTGCCCAACGAATTAATTATCAAACATATAAAAACGACATAAAAAAGATGAACAAAGTACGGGTAACCAAAGAGTTTACTTTTGAAATGGCACATGCGCTCTGGAATTATGATGGAGCATGCAAAAATATTCATGGCCATTCATACCGGCTGTTTGTGACCATAAAAGGAGAACCCATCCGCGATGAAAACAATGTGAAATATGGGATGGTTATAGATTTTAAGGATCTTAAAGCCATCGTAAAAGAACATGTTGTTGATGTGCTCGATCATAGTCTT
>CAZPTO010000025.1:0-10196 GCA_964589155.1 uncultured Bacteroidaceae bacterium
ACCGTTACAATGAAATTCTGGTTCAGCACAAAATGGATGCCTCCGCCATAGCCGATGTGCGGCAATTCTTTGGCATTGGGATCGATATGATCCCTCGCTTCCATGTAATCGTCCAGGAGATTTTCTGGCCAGTCATACTTCTGCGTCACCATTCCTGCATCCACAAAACCGGAGAGTGCAATGTAAAAATTCTGCTTCAGAAACTTGGTTTTCAGGATCTTTCCCCTGAGCTCGAAGTTCCCGTAAGCAAACCCTTCTCCGACGACACGGTTGCGCCGTATACCCCGTACGGTCTTGGATCCGCCCACACCATCGGTGGTTAGCTTCGGCGCGGTATTAAACAGGTAGGGCATCATATAAAAGGGCATCTCGCCGAAGATTTTTCCCTGGTAGGAGACCCTGTAGGCAATATTCACCCAATCGGGGATAACTGTAAAATACTGGCGGTGTGTGAATATGAACCTTCCATACCCATAGTCCCTGTTGCTCAGGAAAGAAGGTGCATAATGCAACTGCATCTCCGTCCAGATCCCGCTGAACGGGTTCGGTTCGTTGTCACGGGTATCATACACGAGACCTCCCTTCAACAGTGTATGTCTTCCCCCGTTTTTCTCATCGTCTTTAATAATCCCCCAGTCAATGTAATCCTCATACAAACTGTTATAGGACAACGAATCACTCGCCTTGTCTTCATTCAGCTTATCGATATCTACCGCTTCGATGGTATTGCCATAATACCCTACCCCGGCCAGCCATCGGAATTTTTGCCCGGTGATCTCCCCCTGGAAATCCGCCTTGATCCGCAGGAGCTGCCTGGAGTGCCTGTAATAGAGCCGGTCGGAAAGATTGTCCTCTGGATTAAGATCGATTGCGAGATCACTCAGGCCCAGGTCATATTTCGCCTGGTAGCCATTGAAGCCATAAAAATCAAGTGCCTGTTCGGTAAGAAGGCTGGCCTCGAAAAAGGACCGCACGCCCGGTATCAGCTTGTCCGTATCCCAGGTGATCTGGTTAATCCCACTTCCCTTGGTTGTCCGGGACCATTCGAGGTAGATGGAGTGATCGTACATCGGATAACGTGAACCATCCCCAAAATTATACAGGTTAACGAGTGCTCCATATTTAAAACCGACATCTGCATCATAGGCAACTACAGGAACTCCGCCAAAAGTCCATCCTGTTTTTACCTCTTCGGTCTTTTTATCATTTGTCGCGTTATCGGACTGTTCCTGCGCCGAGACCGGGAGGATGAACAGGAGTAAAACCAGCAGGGAAAGTGATCGTTTCATTGGAATTGGTTTTAGTTGAACGTCCAATTTAGAAATAATTTCCACGCTACAGCATTTGTGAAATGTAAATTTTATCCAAACAAGGCGTAAAAAATCTGTTTTTCAGCCAATTTTTAAGGTTTTAGCTCATGGCTGGTGAATTTTTCATGACATTTATTTACCTTAGGTCCAAATATATACCAAATGAGACTACTCAAATACCTGCTCTGGATTATACTTGTATTCATCGGGATATTTCTGGTTTTCCTGCTGTACGCCACCCTCGACAATTACAATCCTGATCCTGTTGAGACGGTTTACTCCGCTGACAAAGACCAGCTGCTGTCAGATTCTGTGTTCAGTATGGTGACCTGGAACCTCGGGTATGCCGGACTGGACAGTACCATGGACTTCTTTTATGACGGTGGCAAGAACGTGCGTCCTGAAGAAAAGGCAGTGAACCGTAACCTGGAAAAGATCCTGGAACAGCTGGAAAAATATGGCAACCATGACTTCCTTTTATTGCAGGAAGTCGACAGGCGATCCAAAAGAAGTTACCGGAACAATATGGAGGAGATCATCGACAACGTTTTGCTGAATCATCATTCCGCATTTGGAAAAAATTACGATGTCGCCTTTGTTCCCCTGCCCCCTACCGACCCGATGGGGAAGGTAATTTCAGGCCTGCAGACCCTCTCTGCATATCCGCCTTCAATGGTGACACGCCACAGCTTTCCCGGGAACTATAGCTGGCCGATGAGTATATTTATGCTGGACAGGTGTTTTTTGGTGAACAGGTATCCCCTGCCAGATGAGAAAGAACTGGTCATAGTCAACACCCACAACTCTGCCTATGATGATGGCACGCTCAGGCAACAGCAGATGGACTTTCTGAAAGCGTTCCTTCTGAAGGAATATGCGGCGGGTAATTATGTGGTGGCAGGTGGCGACTGGAACCAGAGCCCCGCGGGATTTGATCCTGAATTCCAGGCTGATCTTTTTGATACTGAGAACCTGACTTATATTGAGGACAGGTATCCGGATGCAGGCTGGACCTGGGCCTACGATCCCGGGATACCAACCAACAGAAGGGTGAAGCGACCTTATACACGGGGAGCATCCTCCACTACCGTGATTGACTTCTTCCTTTTGTCGCCAAATGTTGAATTGACAGGGATTACCGGCGAGGACCTCGAATTTGCATGGTCCGACCACCAACCTGTACTCATGAACTTTAAACTCCTACATTGATAACAAGTGTAATATTATATGAAAGTATTCCGTCGCATTCTTCTATCAGTAGCTGCATTGTTAATCCTGCTCCTGGCAGCAGGCTGGCTCTTGATCAACAGTATTAAGCACAGGGCTGTACCTGATTATGCAGCATCGGTGGACCTGGAAAACCTGGTGGATGAGGTGACGGTGATACGTGACTCACTTGCCATTCCGCATGTTTATGCCAAAAATGCCGAAGACCTGTACCGTGTTGTTGGGTACCTGACCGCTCAGGACAGACTCTGGCAGATGGACCTGCTGCGAAGGATCACAACGGGCCAGTTGTCCGAGATCTTTGGTGAAGAAATGCTGGGTACCGATCAACTGTTCAGGGCTTTCAATTTCTCAGGAAAATCTGCCACTGTACTGGAATCCATCGACCCGGAGATCAGGAAGTGTATTGAAGCATATTCAGATGGCGTAAATCAGTTCATACAGCAAAACCAGAAAAAGCTCTCTTTTGAGTTTGCACTGCTGGGGTACAAGCCCGGGGAATGGACTATTGTACATACCACAAATCTTATTGGTTATATGTCATGGGACCTTGCCTCCGGATGGGCTTCCGATATGGCCATGTACAAAATCGCACAGAAAGTTGACGATTCTCTCCTGCAAGATTTAATACCTGGCTATGAAGACCATAACACCAGGTTCGTGTATCCCGGATTCCTTGATAAGCACCCGGAACTGGTAATGAACACAACAATTGAGGAAGCCACCCAAATAATAAAACGTTTCGGGGTCCAGGTTTTCCAGGCTTCAAATAACTGGGCAGTATCAGGGGAACGAAGTGAAACCGGGAAACCACTACTCGCCAACGATATGCACCTGGGCATCATGTCACCAGGTATCTGGTACCAGATGCACCATGTAATAGAAGGGGAGCTTGATGTTACCGGAGTGGTGCTCCCTGGGCAGCCTTACGTTATTTGCGGTCACAACCAGGACATTGCATGGGGAATGACCAATCTTTCAGTAAACAATCTTGATTTTTATCTTGAAACGATCAATCCGCAGGATAGCAACCAGTATCGTCTGAACAGCCAGTGGGAAGACATGCAGATCATTGAAGAACAGATCAGAGTGAAAGGTCAGGATGAAGCCGTAACCCGGATCAACAGATTCACCCACCGCGGTCCTGTTGTAAGCACCTTCAAGGATGTAAAAGACAGGACCATCTCCGCCCGCTGGATCGGGACCGACTACAGCAATGAGCTCAGATCCGTGCACCTGTTTAACCGCGCTTCCAACTGGGAAGAATTCAGGGATGCTGCAAAGACTTTTATCGCCATTAGTCAGAATATCGTTTACGCCGACCGGAAGGGGAATATTGGAATGCAGGTTGCAGGCGGCGTGCCTGTCAGGAAAGGTGAACATATGATGGTCTATCCTGGTGATACGACGCAATACGACTGGAATGAAAATGATATTGTGCCCTTTGAAAAGCTGCCTTACACGTATAACCCGGAGAGCGGAATGGTCTCCTCGGCCAACAACAAAACTGTACCCGATGCATATCCCTACTATATCGGGACGTGGTTCGCATTGCCCAACCGGATTGACCGCATCAGGGAAATGCTGACAGCACAGGAACAGCATTCTGTAGCCAGCTTCCAGGAGATGCAGTCCGACCAGCTTTCCGCTTTTGCCAGGAGGCTGACACCAGTCTACCTGGATGTACTCACAGGAAACGTTGAAGGTGTGGCTGAAACTGCACTGGAAGAGTTACGCAACTGGGAATACCATATGGATGCGGCGCTGGCAGCACCCCTGATTTATGAACAGGTATATGCCGAATTGATCCGTGTCATGTATAAGGATGAACTTGGTGAAGTGTTTCCAGAGATTCTGAACAATAACATTATCGCACGGCATCATATTTACGAACTTGCTGTTACCCTGGAATCGGCATGGTGCGATGATGTTGGGACAACCGATCGGGTTGAAACATTCAGCGACAACATAAAAAAGGCATATAGTGCTGCCATCAATACGCTCGTGGCATGGGCCGGAGAAGATGTAATGCAGTGGAGATACGGGGATATTCATACCCTCACGATCGAACATCCCATGGGGAATGCCGATATCGTCCAGAAACTATTTGACCCCAACCTGGGACCCTATGAGGTGGGAGGAAGCTTCCATACGGTCGCACCCTATAGCCACGCATCAGGAAAGAACTACAACGTAACGCATGGTGCATCCCAGCGACATGTCTATGACCTGTCCGGCTGGGACCGGTCAAAAACGGTGATCCCGACCGGTACTTCGGGCGTTCCGGCCTCGCCCTATTACGGCAACCAGGCGGAGATGTATGTAAATTTCAAATACCACGACGACCCTTTCAGCAGGGAGGCTGTGGATGCAAAGATGAAATACACGACTACGTATAAATAAAAAACAATACTTTTATACAGGATATGAACATTTTCCCGTTAAATAACCATTGAATTGAAATTCATATGAAATTAAAAAAGATTCTCGGAATTGACATTGGGGGCTCCGGCGTGAAGGGAGCCATTGTACATACAAAGAAAGGAAAACTGAAAACCAAGCGATACAGGATCCCGACCCCACAGCCCGCCACACCAGGTGCTGTTGCAGATGTGATTAAGAAGATTGTCGATCATTTTGACTGGAAAGGTCCTGTCGGTGTTGGCTTCCCGGGCGTGATTCAACAGGGATACGCCCGTACAGCTGCCAATCTGGACAAAAGCTGGATCGATGTGAACCTCAACGAACTGTTCAGCAAAAAAACCGGGTGCAAGGTACATGTGGTGAATGATGCGGATGCTGCCGGAATGGCTGAAATGAAATTCGGGTCAGGAAAAGATTTCCATGGCGTTGCGCTGCTGGTCACCGTAGGAACCGGACTGGGCACCGTGGCATTCACCAACGGAAACCTTCTTCCGAACATGGAAATGGGACATATCCTGTTGCACGGTGATGATGCAGAAAAATATGCGTCAGATGCTGCCCGAAAAGAAGAGGACCTTAACTGGGAAGACTGGGCAGGCCGGTTCAATGAGTACCTGCACCGGATGGAAGAGCTGCTCTGGCCGGACATGATCGTTATCGGCGGAGGTGCCAGTAAGAAAGATGACAAATTCATAGCGCATCTCGATACCAAGGCAAAAGTTGTTCCTGCCAGGTTGTTGAATGAGGCGGGCATCATTGGTGCTGCGCTGACCAGCAAATACTACAATAAGCTGGAGAAGAAATTAAAGAAAAAGTAAAAAAGGTCAGAATTCCCCCGCGATTCAGCATTAATATCAAAGCACCCGGATTGATTTTCACAACAAAGAGAGGCCCCTGCTGCAGGAACCTCTCTCTGAGTTATTCGGTATGAACCCGCGGAAATATTGAAACTTCAAGCTGTTTACTTGTGCGCTGCCAACAAGCTTTCGGTAGTTCGGACGATTTTAATGAATTCACCACGGTATCCTTCATTGTCAGTACCCCTTGCAGCACGTGCCATCTCCAGCACATCGGCGAGCGATCCCTGTTCCAGGTATTCAGAACCGCGGAGGATCATACCATATTCAGCCACTGCAGCAGCGAACCTGAAATTATCTGAAGTGCGTTCCAGGTCGAGCGCCTTGCCTTTTACCGGGATCTCCACTTTTGTACTTTTCGCTCCATCAGGTTGTTTGTAGCGCAGCTTGATGGTCATCAGCTCATCGGCATTTTTGTCTTCGACCGGGCGCATGTTGCCGGTCCGGGACAACCTTTCATCGTTCCCGCCTGAACGGGCCTCACCATTTCCACTCTCATTTCGCTCTCCCCTGTTGGACTGGTACTTCAGCGGATCGATATCCACCACCGCACCTTCGGTACCTGCCGGGATCAGTTCATACAATGCAGTCACAGTATGACCGGCACCCATTTCTCCTGCATCTTTGGTATCGTCATTGAAATCCTCGTCATTCAGCAAACGGTTTTCATAGCCTACCAGGCGGTAGCCTTTTACTCGCGCGGGGTTGAATTCTACCTGGAACTTCACATCCTTTGCGATGGTAAACAGCGTACCGCCAAATTCACTTACCAGCACTTTGTTGGCTTCCTGTACATTATCAATATAAGCGTAGTTGCCATTCCCTTTATCTGCAATGGTCTCCATTTTACTGTCCTTGTAATTGCCCATTCCAAATCCCAGTACAGTAATGAAAATTCCTTTTTCGCGCTTTTGCTCGATCAGGCGCTCCATTTCGGCATCGCTCGACTGACCAATATTGAAATCGCCATCTGTTGCGAGGATGATCCGGTTGTTGCCCTCCTCCATCAGGTGTTCCTCGGCGGTCTTGTAGGCAAGTTTCAGTCCGGCACCTCCTGCCGTGGAACCCCCGGCCTGGAGTTTATCCATGGCCTCCAGGATCGTTGCCTTCTGACTTCCGGGAGTTGATTCCAGCACCAGTCCGGCCGCACCGGCATAGACTACCATGGCCACGCGATCCTGGGGACGCAGTTCATTCACCAGGAGCCTGAATGCGGACTTCAGCAGCGGGAGTTTGTTGGGTGCGCGCATCGATCCTGATACATCCACCAGGAAAACCAGATTGGATGGAGGCAGGTTGTCCTTGTCGATCATCTTGCCCTGCAACCCGATGTGCAAGAGCTGGTGAGATGTATTCCAGGGACACGTGGAAAGTTCTGTGGTCACTGAGAACGGGTGCTTGCCATCTGGCTCAGGATAGTCGTACGAAAAATAATTGATCATCTCCTCAATTCTCACTGCATCGACAGGTGGCTGTTGTCCCATGTTGATGAACCTCCGGACATTGGAATAGGAGGCCCTGTCTACGTCAATGGAGAATGTGGAAAGTGGATTGTGCATCACATCTTTGAACCCGTTCTCATGGATGGTGGAATAGGATTCTGTGTTCCAGTCTTGTTGAGGCACATAAGAGGCTGACATCGCTGAGGTTGCATAATGCAAGGATTTCCTGCCGTGACCGGTTTTGACACCTGCAACCACGCTTGATCCTGATAAGTTTTCATGCTGAATGATCTTCGGATGACCTCCCACCACTACTTCGTCCATTTCCAATACTTCGGGGACCATGGTTACATTGATCACAGTTTTCGTCCCTGCCCGGACCTCTTTGGTTTTCATTCCTATATATGAAAAAGCGAGTACAGGTTGTGATGAGCGGAGATGCAGTGAGTAGTTGCCTTGAATGTCCGTGAGGGTGCCATTATTGGTTCCCTTTTCAACAACGTTGACACCCGCTAATGCTGCTCCTGTTTCATCCACTACTTTTCCGGTAATCACCCTGGGGGTGCCGGAAGACATGAGCATGATTGAAAGGACCAGGACTGAAAAAAATGATGTTATTGCTTTCATGATGATAAATTTTGGTTCATAATGATGTTGTTTCAATCATAGGATGCAGGCATTTCCGCGATTCCATAAAAGTTTTCTGAAGATTTCTGTGTAAATTGCATGTAATGAAAACCGAAAACCCTTTGAAACGCTAGGTATACATGGCCCTGAAGGTCTCCTGGAAAAAATATAACGATGCGCCGGACACAGCACTCGTGCGGCAATTCAGGTCTACTGGTGACCTGGAACAACTGGGGGTCCTGTATGAAAGGCACATGCACCTGGTGTACGGGGTATGCCTAAAATATTTCGGTGACCGCGAGGCGGCAAAGGACGGGACCACTGCCATTTTTGAAAAACTGATCATTGAACTGCCCAAACATGAAGTGGAGGATTTTAAAAGCTGGCTGTATGTGCTGACGAAAAATTTCTGCCTGATGAAGATCCGTGCCGACAAGAGCATAAGGAGCAAGCAGAAAGCCTGGCAAAATGAGCAGGAAATTTTTGTGGAATCTACGGTAGAATTGCATCCTATTGATGAGGATGAAAACAGCATGAACAAAATCCTGCTGGAATGCATTGAAAAACTAAAAAAAGAACAACAGCAGTGCATCCGCCTGTTCTATTTTAAGGAGCAGTCTTATAAAGAGATCGCTGCAGCGATGAAGCTGGAGGAGAAAAAAGTCAAGAGCTTCATCCAGAACGGGAAGCGGAACCTGAAGATATGCATAGAGCATACAAATAACGCAAAGGACAGATCTCTTCAGCAGATGAAATAAAGCGTAGTACATAAAAAAGCAAAAGGGCGAAGCAGATTTGTATTGAGGAAAAACATGGGAAAACAGCATAAACATAGCAACAACAAAGCATCGGACTTCTTCGACTATCTGTCGGGGAAGCTCTCGGGAAAGGAGCGCAATGCCTTTGAGCGGAGGTTGCAGAAAGATCCTTTTGAAGCCGAGGCTGCGGAGGGATTTGCCAAGGTTTCCCAGGACGAGGCAGAGCAAGATCTGGAGCGGGTTGCCGGCCGGATCCGGAACAGGATCAGGCGGAAGCGAAGGATCGTCTGGTATTCTGCTGCTGCTGCAGTTGCTTCACTGATGATTGTTGCCACAATATTTTTCAATGTGGATGATGGTAGCATGGACCGATACAAAACCGCCCCGGAATTCGGAGAGGCAGCACAGGAGCAAACCACCGGTCCTGCCGTGGAAAAGAAAAAACCCAGGAAGGATGCGATCCCGGAAGCGGAAGAACTGACTAAGAAAGAGTTGATCCGGGACGAACAGGAATTGCAGGATGAAGACCAGGTGATGCAGGATGAAGACCAGGTGATGCAGGATGAGGACCAGGTGATACAGGAAGAGGGCCAGGTGATGCAGGATGAAATGATGCAGGATGAAGGCCAGGTGATGCAGGATGAAATGATGCAGGATGAAGGCCAGGTGATGCAGGAAGAGGGCCAGGTGATGCAGGATGAAATGATGCAGGATGAAGGCCAGGGGAACAAGAAAGAGCTGGTGCAGGCTCTGTCCAACGAGGAAAGGGAGGCAGGGGCAAAAGATGCTGCTGACCTTAGTAAACGTGCAGCGCCGGCTACCCCGGATGAACCAGTGATCCGGGAATTCCAACAGGATGAGATCCCTGAATTGGAAGAGATGCAGCCAGCGCAGGTGAACACACTGGAGGAGGAAATACCGCAACAGGTGCAGGCAGTGACCAGGGCACAAACAGCTTCAGAAACGCTCCAGGGACACGTTGCAGGAGTGGAGATTACACAGCCTATGCAGGATCAGGTCCAGGGTGTGCACATCACAGAACCACGCCAGGATGAAATTCCGGAAATGGACAAACTGCAACCATTGCAGGAGCAGGTGCGGGTCACTGAGAACGAAGAGGGTGAAAAAATGATGACTGGTGCCGTTACCACTGTAGAGCCCGATCCTGTTATTGACAGCGATTACATTTCCGCCTCCCCTGAGGATGGCATCATTCAATACAATAGATATATAGACACCACGCTGGTGTATCCACCTGTTGCCGAAACCGGTGACAGGGAAGTAGTGGTGCTTACATTCACCATCACCGCAGATGGCAGGCCCGAAAATTTCAGTGTAACCCGCTCCCCGGGCGAGCCCTTTACAAAGGAAGCAATCCGTGTCATCGCCAACGGTCCGGACTGGAATCCAGCCACCCGGGATGGTATATATGTGGCTGACGAAGTGCGTTTGCGAATCGTTTTCAGACCTGAGTGAGTTTGAAGAATTTTCGTATTCTTCTCAGGCTTCAGTGACCTTCTCAGGCTTCAGTGACCTTCTCAGGCTTCAGTG
>CAZPTO010000025.1:10296-16269 GCA_964589155.1 uncultured Bacteroidaceae bacterium
TTCAGTGACCTTCTCAGGCTTCAGTGACCTTCTCAGGCTTCAGTGACCTTCTCAGACCTTCGATAATTATTTTGAAGAAGCAGATACTAAGCCAACGTATTTTTACGTTATACTACTGAATCTTCAGTTGATCTACGTATTTTTACGTTATTCTACTGCATTCTCAGTTGATATACGTAATTTTTAGTTATATTTACAATGTCTGTCGGCAGAATATTGAAAAAAACCGGGAATCATGCAGGCAAAAAAAGCATGGTCTAACCACATAAACTGAACATAATGATGACCAAACTTACAAAAGCAGAAGAAGAAGTAATGCTGATCCTCTGGGAGTTGGGAGAAGCGACAGTCAGAGACGTGCTCAAGAAGCTTGAAGACAAAAATACACCTTATACAACAGTATCCAGTGTGGTCAGGATCCTGGAAGAAAAGGATTTTTTAGTTCACCGGGCCATTGGCAACACTTACCTCTACCGGCCGGCCGTGCCTAAAGAAGACTACATAAAAAATTCACTGAGTGGATTACTGAACAAGTATTTTGAAGGATCCTTTACCAACCTGGCCTCCTTCTTCGCAACAGAGAACGATATTACCATGCGGGATCTGCGTGAAATGATGGACGAAGTAAAGGACGACCTGAAAGAGGACCGTAAGCAGGAACGCCAGGAAAGAAGGGAAGAGCGCAGAAACGACTAGCAGGAAGAATCATGCGACCATTCGGCATTTACCACGCACTGAATAATAAAAGAAAAGAATAGCAGTAACTATGAATGAAACACTGATATACCTCCTGAAGGTTGCTGCGGCAATTGCCCTGGTGACCCTCCCCTATTACCTGGCATTCAGGAACGATGCCAGCCTGGTGGTAAAAAGAGTTTACCTGGTCACCGGCATCCTGCTTAGCTGGATCTTCCCGTTATTGTCAGTCAGAAAGCCTGCAATCATCTCTTCAATGGATCCTGTTTTCCTGATCGATCCGGGACAGCCTGCAGTTGCAGCCGGAGCTGCGGAGGCAACCAGTCCTTCAGGCATCTCTCCTGTGGTTATCCTGTCCATTCTCTATATAGCCGGTATCCTTGCCTTCATCTTACTGAATCTCATCGCACTTACAAGGGTCCGAAAAAAGATCAGCAAGCGATCAGCAAAGAACAATATTTTCCTTACGAACAGTGAAAAAGTATTTACAATATACCCCAACATATTCCTGCCGGAAAAATATGCAACATCGGCAGAAAACGATGCAATCCTGATCCATGAACATGCCCATATCCGGCAATTACACATGGCCGACCTGCTGGTCTCAGAACTCAGCCTGGCACTCACATGGTTCAATCCTTTCTCATGGCTTATTTCGAGGATGATTAAAGAAAATCATGAGCACCTGGCCGACAGGGAAGTCCTGTCGCAGGGGGTCCGCCCGGCTCATTACAAGTCCCTGCTCCTGAACCACGCCCTGGGCGGTGAGGTATTCAGGCTGGGACACCAGTTTAATCATTCACTCACCAAAAAAAGATTTAACATGATGAAAAAAATGAAAGCCAGAAAGAAAGGGGTCCTGAAGTACATCCTGTTTGTACCCACGATCCTCGCCTTTACCCTGATGGTAACCGCTGCAGGACAAAAGGCAAAGACGATCGAAGGTAAAGTATACCTTGAAACCACTGAGGTTCCTGCAACAGGTGCCAGCATAGTCATCGCCGGCACCACTATGGGAACCGTTGCCGATGAACAGGGCGCATTCGCCCTGGAAGTAACCGGTAATCCTGAGATAATGATCTCATTTGTTGGATATGAAACAGCCCGGCTTTCCGCCAGGGAGATTGCCCGAAAACCGGTGATGCTGATCCCGGCCAGCTACGAAATTGTACTGGGTGAAGAAACCCGGGAAGTGACAAAAAACGTTGATTTAAAAATCATAAAAGAGGAAACCATAACCGATGGATCGTCCAAAAAAGTGAACGTGGAAATTCATTCCGATAATGGATCCGAACCTGTGTATGTAGTCGACGGGAAAGTGGTAACATCCATTAAAGACTTTGACGCAGAAGAGATCGAACAGGTCAAGGTAATCAAGGATCCGGACAATGAGGTGATGAAAAAATACGACACAGAAACTGGTGTGATCATGATCTCCCTGAAAGAGGATTCCGGTGACATGGACGCAGAAGTTGATAAGGATGTAGATGCTGAAGTGGACACAGTTGCTGAAATCGAGAAAGAGGTATTTATCCTGGTGGAAGATGTCCCCATGTTTCCGGGAGGCAGGGCAGCACTTGGCGAGTATATTGATACGCACCTGGAATATCCTGCACCGGCCAGCCGAAAAAAAATGCCCGGAAAAGTGATGGTCGAGTTCAAGGTGCAGACCGACGGATCCCTGGATGCATTTCGCATCGCGCAATCCTCCAACGACATTTTCAACAACGCTGCGCTTGCCGTATTCGAAGACATGCCTGCCTGGAAACCCGGCAAACAACGTGGCAAACCGGTCAGCTGCAAAGTAATTGTTCCCGTAAGGTTCACACCTGCCGAGGAATAAATCCTGGAAATAAGCCACCAGTGAGCCCGGGAAATTCTCCCGGGCTTTTTTCTGTGTTTGCCTAAAATCACTTTCGCAATCCATTGATCCACCGGGAAAATAATTGGTTGTTCATGTTGATTCAACACCTAAAAATCAGACAAGCCTGAAGGATGTTGACCCGAACAGCCTGATCAAATAAATAATAGGGCCATTCATCCAAAGGATTCGCCCATCCCCGGAAATAATCAAACCATTTGAACTAAAATTTGTTAAGCCATTGTATGTCACCCCATACAGAATTGCGCCAGCCACCCCAAAAGAATAATGTAAGCCACCCCACGCAGTATTGTTAACTACTAACCCAAACTGTCGTGAAAAGAACAACCCTGAATATCTCCGGCTTCATACTTTTCGTCCTTTTTTCATATACACTTACTGCCCAGCAACAAATCATTGTCGATCCTGCCGGACAGGGCGATTACACCACCCTGAAGCAAGCATTGGAATCGGTCAACGGTACCACGCTGACATCGGATGTTGAGATCCTGATTAAAAGCGGTGTCTACACCGAAGAAGGATTAACGATAAGTCAGATTGACAATGCACAAAATGACCATTCGATTGTGATTCGTTCGGAATCTGAGAACGCTGAGGATGTGATCATCATGAACAGTGACACCACCTCATTCAATCCCCGCCTGCTCTCCATCAGCCATGTGAGCAACCTGACGATCAAGCATATTACAATGGAGGCGAACGGGAAAGTATATACGGAAAACTTAATCAGTCTCGGCAATGGCCTGGAAAACATCAGATTTGAAAACAACGTCTTCGCCAATGCTTATACCAATGCCGCATATGCTTTCCAGGACTTCTATGATTTTAGTGAAGATCCTGATACCATCAAAAATGTGGTGATCAGCCACAACCGGTTTGCAGAAGCGATCGCATTTATTAACTATTATCATAACTATCACAATCTCAAATTCGAAAATAATGTCATTGAAGACCTGGAATATGACAATTCCGGCAGCACGAACACCTGGAGCAATATCTCCGGGCTTACGATCTCAGGGAATGAATTCCAGGGATTGGGCATGGGCGTGTTCACCAATTGTAGAGATGTGGTCATCAACGGTAATTATATCAATTCAGAGGATGTCGGGTTGACCTTGTCAGCGAACTATGACGAAGGACACAGCACCTACAGGGTCTACAATAATTTTGTTCTGGCCGAAGATTTTGGGATCCAGGTGCTTTTTGCAGGACTTAAAGTTCAGATTGCCAACAACAATTTTTTCACCAGGGGAAATGGCAGTGGCGCAGCCATCACGCTTAACACTTATACAGCAAGTGAAATCTACAATAAAGTCAGTGTATTGAATAATAACTTTTATGGCGAGCGCTCCGGCGACCACGGTGTGATCATGTACAGGAATCCCGATTCCCTTGTAGTGGACACGATTCAATTCGACTACAATAACTATTTCAGTCCCGGCGAGATCACCAGCTGGCGGATACTCGATCAACAGTATATTGATCTGTCCCTCTCAGAACTGCAATCGACCTACGGATTTGAAGCAAACGGCCTCTCCATCGATCCGATCTACCAGTCAGAGACCGATCTGCACATCGGGAATGCCGGGCTCCAGGACCAGGGAATACCCCTGGATTATATCACCATAGATTATGATGGCGAGACCCGGGAGGGCGATCCGGATATCGGTGCGGACGAGCTCAGGGGCTTTGTCAACCTTGCCCCGGTCAATACCCTCTCCGTCACAGGGAATTTGTCAGGCGGAAAGAATATCCAGGTCAGGTACCAGGTGGAAAACCAGGGCAACCTGCGTCTGAATGGCGAATGGCGGGATGCAATCTATCTCAGCCCGGACCAGAACCTTGATGCCGCCGACCGCCTCCTGGCAGAGGAACAACAAAGCTTTCTGCTTGAGACAGGCGAAACCTATACCGGGGACCTTTCCATCAGACTCCCGATCGATATTTCCGGTGGCAGCTATTACATCCTGCTGCAGGTCAATGACGGGCAAAAAGAGTTTGATAAAGACCTTACTGACAATACACTGACCAGTGATGTACTCGATTTCCAGGATCCTGTCTTCCCCGACCTGCAGGTCACGGAGGTCATCACCCCACCCACCCAATTCTCGGGAAAAAGCTTCGAGCTGGAATGGACAGTCACCAATACAGGAAACGGACCCACAACTGACACCTGGCAGGACTATGTGTATGTGGCCAACCAGGCGGAAGCCCTCGGGGAGATATCCATTGTCGGATCTGATTCACTTTTCCTGCGAAGAGTGACAGCTCCAGTAGCACTGAATCCCGGCGAGAGCTACCAACAAACGCTCAGAGTGAACATCCCGTTGCGGTATTCAGGGAAACTTTTTTACCGCATCCAGTCGAATGCATTGAATAACCTCACCGAATTAGACAGCACCTTCGCTGATAACGGACGTACCTCCGAAGTAGTGAATATTACACAATCTCCGCTTCCGGACCTCGCCGTAACACAATTATCCACACCTGCCACTGCATTTTCAGGCGATAAGGTGCCCGTAAACTGGACTGTTGAGAATCTTGGTCAGCAAACCACGTACAGGACTTCAGTACAGCTGGATCAGCGTGATTGGTTCAGGCGTTCCAATTACAATTACTGGTACGACAATGTGTATATTTCCAAAATGCCCTATTTTGATCCTGATGAACCGACACAAAGGATCGTGGCCCGGTACGACAGGGGAACCGAGGAGCTTAACGCAGCAACCAGTTATACCGTGGAGGACAGCATCGCATTTGATCCCTGTGAGTATGGTTGGTATTACATTTTCGTACAAACAAATGACGACCAGTATACCTACGAGCTGACGTATCAAAATAACATGATCCTCCTCGACAGCATTGAGCTGATCATTGATCCCCAGCCGGACCTGGTCCCTTCAGATCTGAACATCACCGGTTCGGCATCGTCAGGTCGACCGCTGGAAGTAAATTACACCATCAGTAACGGGGGTTTTGCAGACAAATCTGAAAGCCAGGTAATGAATTATTTTTACATCTCCAGGATCGATACGCTCACTGAGGATGAAAACACGCTGATCGGTTTTGAATCCTTTACCGATCCGCTGGAAATGGAGGCTTCTGTTTCGAATACCATCAGTCTTAACCTGCCCTTTGAAGAATTTGGTGACTATTTTCTCTACCTTGAAACAGACGGAGAGAATAATATCTGCGAGGTCCAGGGGGAAGAGAATAACGTGATCAGCATACCGCTTGAAATTAACTTGTCGGTTCAACCCGACCTGGTACCTGAATTGCCGGCAATACCCGACACCCTGTATGCAGGAAGCAGCTATAATTTTGAATATACCGTTTCAAATGAGGGAGCTGCCGATGCCATCCAGGATTCCTGGTACGACAGGATCATGCTGGGT
>CAZPTO010000026.1:0-16180 GCA_964589155.1 uncultured Bacteroidaceae bacterium
TCTCCCTTGCACTGCAAAAGGTGATCTATGACAATATCGTCATTACGCAGCTCTCAGGAGATGCAAGGGTACAGGAAGGAGTGGCATACCTCGAAGCACTCTCCATGGGACTCCTTGAAGGAGAAGTATCTGTTGAAGGCGTGGTGGATACGCGGGGTGAATTCACATCAGCGGATGTGCAACTTGACCTGTCAGGCATTGACATTCCCGCTTCCTATGAAACTTTCGTTGCGATTGAACGACTGGCTCCCATCGCACAATATTGCGAAGGATCCGCGAACGTGGAAATGGAACTGACCACCCTGCTGGACGCGGATCTCAATCCCCTCTACAACTCCATTGATGCCGATGGTCACCTCTATACACGGAACCTGAAGGTGGAGCAGCCCGCTTCCCTGGAAAAACTTGCTGCCACATTGAAAAATGACAAACTCAGGAACCTGGAACTGGAAAAAGCAGACCTCCGGTTCTCTGTCCGCGACGGACGGGTGATTGTGGAGCCTTTCGATATAGATTTTGATGATTCAAAGATCACTGCATCTGGTTCGCACGGAATAGACCAGACCATGGACTACACACTGGATATGGAGATCGCCAAAAGTGATATGGGTGCAGGAGCAAACGAGCTAATGAACAGCCTGGGCAACCTGGCCGCCGGGGCAGGATTCCAGGTGCCCCAATCGGAATACATCAAAGTGAAAGCAAACATCACCGGAACCTTCAAGGATCCGAAAGTAAGCACTGATCTGACCGGAAACCTTACCTCTGCAAAGGAAACTGTAAAGGAGGCAGTAAAGGAACGTGTGACAGAAGAAGTTGAAAAAGTCGAAGAGCAGGTACGCGAAGAGGCGGGCCAGAAAGCAGATGAGCTGATCAGTACTGCGGAAGAGGAAAAAGCACGGTTGGTAGCCGAAGCACAGCGGGCCGGTGACAGGCTGGTTGATGAAGCCAGGAAGCAGGGGGAAAAGCTGATCGAAGAGGCAGGAAATAACCCACTGAAAAAGATGGCAGCAAACAAGGCAGCAGAAGAACTCGTGAAACAGGCTGAAAAAAAATCTGCCAACCTGGCCAGGGAAGCAGAAGAAAAAGGCGATGCCATCATCGCCAGGGCGAAAGAGGAAGCCGGAAGGATCTGACATTCCAGCACATCAAATCGCAGGCTGGATCAACCGGATCATTCAGGAATTATGTACATGTTTAACGACCTGTCGTAAGATCTTTCACAGATTAAAACAGAGCAGGTGAAGAAAGATTCAATTCAGATGACAAAACTGCTTAATAAACTCATCATCGTTACGGTGTTCGCCATTGCCATGGCACTATTTGAAAGTGCGGTGGTGATTTACCTGCGTGAGATCATGTATCCCGACGGATTCAAATTTCCACTGGCACCTATCCATCCGCACCTGGTCCTTACAGAACTCCTTCGTGAAGCTTCCACCCTGGTCATGCTCATCAGCATCGGCCTGCTGGCGGCAAAAACCTTCAGCCAGCGGTTTGCATGGTTCGTGTACAGCTTTGCCATATGGGATATCTTCTATTATGTCTTCCTCTGGCTCTTGTTGAACTGGCCGGAATCGCTCATGACATGGGATGTGTTGTTCCTCATCCCTGCTACATGGACCGGCCCCGTGATCACCCCCCTGATCATCACTGTACTGATGCTCCTGCTTTCGCTGGCCATCCTGATCCCGGGAGCAAAAGGGAGAGACACCCGGCTCAATCCCCTTGAATGGACCGTGCTCATCACCGGTTCCGCGATCGTCGTCATTGCGTTTATCACTGATTATATGAAACACATGCTCGCTTCATTTTCATTCGTAGAGTTGCTGCAAATCAGCGATCCGCGCCTGATGGAAGCAGCTCAGGAATATGTTCCGGAAAAATTCCCCTGGCTTCTCTTCCTGGCGGGAGTGCTGGTCATCCTTGCCACCATCATCGCAATCATCCGCCGTTTGAATAAATTTCGCCAATGATTTCACCAGAAAGACAAATATCAATGCTATCTTTAACATCGCAAAACGGCCGCTGAAGCCAAATCATGATTATGAGCAACAATTATTTTCAGCAGGGGAAATGAAAAAATCAATTCTCTGCTTATCGATATTATTTGCAGTATATACATCAACCAGCACCGCACAGGAACCATCAGGACCATCCAACGGGATTGATGCAGATCTTTATAATGGTACCATTTATAATTTTGGATCTGCCCATATTAAAGGCCATCAATACCTGGAAAATGAGGCGTTCGAAACGGGCAGTATAGAAATTGATGCGCATACCTTTTCGGATCTTTTACTCAATTATGACATCTTCCACCAGGAAATTCTCTTTAAATCCGGGGAAGGCTTCCAGGAAAAATTAATATCGTTGCCCGTTGGAACGATCAAATCATTCTCCATCGGACCCCGCAGTTTTATTGTTGTGCAAGAAGAAAACTGGGAAGTAAAGATATATGAAACCATTGGAGAACAGGATACTGCATTTTTCAGATCCTGGTCAAAAGAACTTAAAACAACAAATGATAACAGCATCTTTAATTACGAGTTCTCCAAACCTTCTCGCATTACCTACCTGTCGGATGGGGAATCTTTACATAAACTGAGATGGAGAAAAGACGTACTGGAAGTATTCCCGGAAACGAGCAGGTCAGACATAAAAAAATTTATGAGAAAGAACAGAATCCGCTTCAGGAAGGCGTCATCCAATGAGCTGCGAACGCTGATCAATTACTGCTACACATTATAAACCCCTGACCAGCCAACTGTGAAAAATGAAACAATTGTAATAAAAATGGAATTTGTAACGATTTATATCATAAGCCTTTAACTAAGTTATTAGTGTGAAATATTTCTTGCTGGTCATATTAATATTCTTTTCACTGGCATCCCGTGGACAACAGCAGGAGGTCCTGAGCCTGGACCTCAGGGAAGTTGATTTCAGTGTGTTCGCTTCGCTCGTGAACGATCAATCGGGCATTCAGATTTATTACGAACCGCAACTGGCAGGTGAACTGAAAGTTACACTGCAGGATGACTCCATCCCGGTGCCCGAGGCGATTGAATCGGCCATTGCGGGGACCAGTTTGAAAGTGTCTGCCTGGAACAACGGATACCTGTTGCTTCCCGGTGAGCAATTAATTGAAACATTGCCTGATTATGCATCGCGGGTCCTGGATATAGAGGAATCAGGTACTGAAGAGGTCACTTATGGTGAACAACGCTACTTGCAGGGTAGAAAATCAGATGTGACAGAAACCCTTACCATTGGCAATGCGAACGTACGGGAGAACGGGAAGGTGCGGATTTCAGGCTACATCAGGGATGAAGACACCGGGGAACCGATCATCGGAGCCACCGTTTACATTGAAGAAATAAAATCCGGCGCAGCAAGTGACCTCCAGGGTTATTTCGCCATAGTGCTTCCCACGGGAAAATACAATGCCCAGTTCGCATCGCTGGGATATGAAACCGGCAAATACCAGCTGGATGTATACTCCGACGACAGGATCCAGGTTGCACTGGAAACAGCACCCGTGACACTTGAAGAAGCAGTGATCAGGGGAGACCGGCAGATGGATATCAAGAAAAAGGATCCCGGCCTTGAAAAATTATCCATTAAATCGATCCGGGCCATCCCCATGATGATGGGCGAGCGCGATATTATCAAGGTTTCTGAAATGTTACCCGGTATTGTAAGCGTCGGGGAAGGCTCATCAGGATTGAACGTCAGGGGAGGAAGCTCCGACCAAAACGTTTTTTATATCAACAAAATCCCTATCTATAATACCTCCCATCTATTCGGGTTCTTCCCGGCATTCAACTCTGACATCATAAAAGATTTTTCCATCTACAAAGGACATATTCCGGCAGAATATGGAGGGAGACTCTCTTCTGTATTCAATATAACAACCAGGCAGGGTAACAAGAAAAACTTCAGTATGCGTGGCGGCCTCAATCCCATTTCTGCGAATGTTACCGTTGAAGGTCCTGTGATCAAAGATAAAAGCTCGGTCCTTATCAGCGCAAGATCCTCATACTCCGATTGGGTCCTGAATGAGATCAATGATCCCGTTCTGAAAAACAGCAGTGCAGGGTTTAACGATTTTTCCATTTACCTCGACCATCACCTGGAGAACACCGTATTCTCCGGTTTCGTTTATTCAAGTAGCGACAGGTTTGAACTTGCGGATCTGAACAGCTACACCTATGCCAACCTGGGAGGATCATTGAATATGCACCATAACTTCAATAATTTGCTGCGCCTGGATGTGGCATTGATCGGTTCACGGTATGGTTTTCAAACCACCGACAAACAGAACATTTCAACCGCTTACTCACACGCATACGATATTGACCACTATGAGCTCAGGGCAGATTTCACACAGACAATCAATGAATCCAATGAACTTTACTTTGGAGTCAACGCTGTTTATTATATGCTGGACAGGGGGTCGGTGCTGCCATTTGGAGAGGAATCCCTGCGCAGTGTGAATAATCTGGGGACGGAAAAAGGGGTTGAAAATGCAATCTATATCTCTGATAAATACAGTGTGACCAACTGGCTTGATATCAACGCCGGCTTCCGATATGCATTCTATGCACCGCTTGGAGAAAAAGAGGTATATACATATGAGCAAAACCTTCCCAAACAGGCACGCTATATTACCGATACGCTTTCTTTTCAAAGGAATGAACCGGTAAAATGGTATACATCACCCGAATTCAGGGTTTCTGTAAATATCAGGACCGACTTCGACGGAAACATTAAACTGGCGTTCAATCAAATGAGCCAGAACCTCTTCATGCTTAATAATACCATTGCCATTGCTCCAAACACACAATGGAAGCTTGCGGATTATCATATTCGTCCTTCACGCAGTAACCAATACTCTGCAGGTGTGTTCAGAACCATTCCCGGCACCAGCCTGGAAACATCTGCTGAATTCTTTTACAAAATCACCTCCGACTACACCGAGTTTAAAGACGGTGCTGATTTCCTGAATAATCCACTGGTGGAAACAGAGGTACTCCAGGGGGATCACAACTCCTATGGTGTAGAGTTGTTAATCAGGAAAAATTTAGGCAGGATCAATGGCTGGCTTGCGTATACCTATTCCCGGTCCTACGTGCAGGTAAATGGGGGTGCACCATGGGAAAAGATCAACAACGGCAAGACCTATCCCTCGAATTACGATATTCCACATGTGGTGAATGCTGTGGTGAATTATGAACTTTCAAAACGGATCACCCTGTCGGGTGTGGTCACCTACCAGCGCGGAAAACCCGTCACATACCCTGTCTCAATATACCATGTGGAAGAACTTCCGGTGATTGATTATTTCGAGAGGAACAAATACCGCATTCCGGATTATTTCAGGACCGATCTTTCTCTGACAATCGAAGGAAACCTGAAAAAAGACAAACTCATTCACAGCTCATGGATGTTCAGTTTGTACAATGCAACCGGCAGAAAGAATGCCTATTCAGTCTTTTTTCTATCACAACAAGGGCGCATAAAAAGTTATAAATATTCAGTGATCGGTATCCCGTTCTTCACAGCCACCTGGTTGTTCAAATTAGGAAATTATGCGTCTCAGTAAATACCCCCTCATATGGATCATCCTGCTTTTCTTCAGCTCCTGTATTGAAGAATATACGCCGGATATTGACGATGAAGACACTGGTTTATATGTGGTACAGGGCAGGGTGACAGACCTGGACGGATTTCAGACCATCTCTGTAACACGTTCATCAGCAATCAACGATCCGGAAGTTATTCCAGTGGCAGGATGCAATGTAAAGATCGTGAACGACCAGGAAGACGAATTCCCGGGAATACCTACGAATCCCGGGGAGTACCAGGTTTATATCGATCCTGCCTTCCTGACCGACGGCGCTGCCTTTATGTTAGAAGTTATCACCCCGGAAGGAGATGTATTGCGATCAGATTTTGATACCCTGAGACCCTGTTCCGATATCGATTCGGTGTATTATACTATCGAAGAATTCGTTACTGACGACCCGGAAGAGAATATACCGGGAATACAGTTTTACATCGACTTTGACGGAACAGACATTCCAACAAGGAAAATAAAGTTTGAGATCGAGGAAACCTGGAAATACCAGGTGGAATATCCGATCCAATGGACCTGGGATGGCAGAAGACTTACCACCTATGCCCCACCCGATTATTCAAAATATACCTGCTGGAAAACCACGAATACCGGTACCATTTATACCCTGACCACTGAGCATCTGAATGCAAATGTATTCAGGAAGTTTCCCCTCCACAACATTCTGAATAATTCCAATAAGCTTTTAATGGGCTACAGTATATTATTCAGGCAACTGGCGATCGCAGACCCGGTTTATGATTATTTTGAGAAGATCAAAGATAATGTCCTGGATAACGGAGGTTTATATGAAACACAACCGCAGCAGATTGAAGGCAATATGTCGAACTTAACGAACCCGGACACCAGGGTGCTTGGATATTTTTATGCCGCTGGTGCAAGACAGCAACGCATATTTATCTCAGAGATAGAGGGACTTGAACTGAATCCGGCCGATTTTTGCGAACCGATCCCGCTTGATCTTGGATACGGTTTTCTCAGGAACCTGAGTGAACCTGTTTACCTGCTCCTTGAAGAAGGACAATACCTGCTGGATGAAATGTGTGTCGATTGCACAGCATGGGGTGGTGTAACAGAACGACCTGATTTCTGGCCGGAATAACAGGGTAATTTAACAGCTATGAAAAAGTACTTCCTGATTGTTGTCTTCGTAATACAAACACTATCATTAATGGTCGCCCGAACTGGTGCTGATGGTGAGTGCATGTTGCTGGTTACTGACAGGGGATTATATGTCACAGGGGAAAAGATTCATTTTAGTTGCAGACTTATTCCCGGGAAAACAGAAAATCAAGCTGTAAGCACCGTAGCTTATATTGAACTGATCACGCCCGCGGGTGAAAAGATCCTTGGCCAGAAAAGAACCATTCAAAATGGGACGTCTACAGGTTCTGTCACCATACCAGTTGAGATCATGTCCGGCAATTACTACTTAAGGGCCTATACAAAAGTGATGAGAAATCGTCCGGCAGAAACCTTCAGCTACTGCCTGCTTAAAATTGTCAATCCTGCGCGCAGCGAAGTACTGGAATTCAACGAATATGATCCATCTGATCATCCTGCCAGTCTTGAGCAAATGGATCTTTTCAGCGGGTATCAAATACGGGTTGACTCTGATACCATCGGCCCCAGGGAAGCGGTCCTGGTAAAGCTTAAAAAAGAGGAAGCGTTCCCCGGTCAGGTAATGCACACCATAGTAAGTATTGTACCGGGGATCAGCAGGAAACAAAAAGTACTGGCAGTGGATGGTATTCCGAATGGAAATACAATGCCACAGGCATATTCTGTCGAATCCGACGGACTCACAATATCGGGAACCGTAACGGAGCAAGACCGTCCTGTTCCATTGAATATCACCTTACTGGAACCGGAACATAATAATTATTACCCTGTAAAAACAGATTCCACGGGAAGGTTCTCATTCGTTTTTGCAGAAAAATACGGTGAACAGGATCTGTTTGTCAGTTTTAATGCTGCACATCCTGATGCCGAATTACTCATCGACAATGATTTTTGCAGCAAAAACATCATGTTACCCGATCCTGCTTTCGATTTGAATAGAGAGGAAAGGAAATTTCTGCTCCAGGCCGCCCATCTTCAAAAAATAAAAAAACATTTTGGGACGGTCGTTGAACATGAGGCTACCGAAGGACCTGAACAATTTGCAAAAGAGACCACTGAAAAAACCGGAAAAGCAGCTTCCACTGAAGCTGCAACAACAACTTCCGTACAAGCAGAAGACAAGAAGCTTACGGATCATTTCATGGATACCATTCCCTTTTACGGAAAACCCGGTCACATGATATACATCGCTGACTACATTCAAATGAGCCAGGTAAAAGATTATCTGACGGAATTACAGGTGCCAGTGCGCATCAGGAAAAAGGGCGGCAAAGAGATGATCAGCATTACAGGCGTGCAGGCAGAAATGAATATTTTTCCACCGCTGCTGATGGTTGATTTTGCACCTGTGTATGATCCCGGCACAATCCTGCATATGGATCCTGAGCAGGTGCTCAGGATTGATATCCTGGATGCGCCGTACGTTCGGGGAGAAATGATTTATGGGGGAATTCTGAATGTTATTTCAAACAATAATGATTTCGCAGGCATCAAATTGCCGGAAAAAGGACTCTTTCTGAATTACCAGTTGCTTACAGACAGTAATGGATTTTACAACATGACTGCACCATTACCATCACATATTCCCGACACACGTTCCACGCTTTACTGGAACCCTTCATTTGATTTCGGAGATTCAGATTCCGTAACCTTCCGTTTTTTGAGTGGCGACATGCAGGGAAATTATATCATCCGGGTAACGAGCCTGACTTCCACAGGTGAAGCACTGGTATCAGAAAAGCCCTTCACGGTGGTACAATAAATAATTTCACCCTCAATTAATTCTCATTGATCAGCCGGTACCAGCGCAAGGGATCCCGGGAAACGTATTGTATCCATCCTGCCTGAGCTTAAAAGTATATATATCCCACAAACATGGGATGTACTTTCATTTCTGCTTCATTTAACTTATACCATTATTTATCAACATATTATCAGTATGAAAAAATTAATGGTTACAGCACTGATCTGCCTTACATCCACCGGCATCACATGCGCACAGTTTACCGCCGAAATGATCAATGTGGTCCAGGGAAATGAGCGGAAATATAAGGTATACTCAGATCTTGACAGATACAGGTATGAATTTGAAGAAGCGGGCACGAAGGGTATTGTCATTGTGCTCCCGGACCAAAACAAAACCTACGTGCTCATTCCGGAAAAACAATATGTGCATATTACCAACTGCGACGGAATGATGAGCCGCATGAATGACCCCTGGCAATCCTACCTGTGGTTCAAAAATCATGGCACTGAAAAGAAGACAGGCAATGAGAATATTGCTGGTTATCAATGCGATCAGCTTGCTCTTTATCAGAATGACAGCAAAGTCTTCTCAGTGAGCTTCTCTGAAAAACTCAATTTTCCCCTCGCTATGCAAAGTGAGATTGAAGACAATACCTATATGCGACTCGAAAATATTGAACCGTGGAAAGTCGATCCCTCCTATTTTGAGATCCCGGCGGATTATACGGAAGTGGACGAACGGATGCGGCCCTTGATCCCGGAACCACCCACTCCGGAATCCTGGACCGAAAAAAACATTCCCATACCATTCGAGGGCATGCTGAACAGGGGAGAAAAACTATGGATCCACATCACTGAAACTCAGTATTACAAGTTGAGGCTTCAAAACAATCTGGAGGAACCAGGTAAATTTTCCTATACACTTTTTGAGAACAGCACTCCCTTACCGGTGCATGACCAGGGCAAGGAAAGATACCGTATGTACCGACTTTTCAAGGGAGAAAAGAAATCACTTACCCTGAATCTCTCCGAAGGGCAGGATGTCCTGCTCAAGGGATATGAAGGTTCCCTAAAACTGGAATTGAATAAGGAATAAAACAAGGCATAAAACCCCGGTATGAAAAGCTCCAAAAAGAAGAAATCCCCGATACTCAAGCCGGTCACTGGCATGTATTTTCCGGCTTTTTTCATCCTCGCAATATTGCTCGCCAGCTCAGTGAATGCACAGCCCTATAATCCGTTCACCCAAATTACCGACGACAACTTCGAGAAAATGGAACTGGCAATACACAGAGATTACCTGGTCTACTGGAGCACCAACCCTGCAAAAGAGAACGGGATTTTCCTGTACCATATCCCCACAGGTGAAACTATAACCATCACCACAGGTATCGATGCACAGTTTGCAAACCTGGATATCTGGGGAGACCGTGTGGTCTGGCAACAATACGGGGAAAATGATTGGGATATCTATAATTACCAGATATCCAGGCCTGATCTGGGTGCTTATCCGCTGATAGACTACGATGGGTACCAGGGGCAACCGGCCATCTACGAAAATTGGTTGGTATATGTGGGTGATGAAGGGATTAATTACAATTCCAATGTATATCTCTATGATATCTCCTCCTCCACGGTAAAGATAGTAAGTTCGCAGGATCAATTTGTCCAGTCCGATCCTGATATCTATGGCAATTATATTGTCTGGGCCGATGCCAGGAACGGCAACCATGATATCTACATGTACGATATCTATAATCGGGAGGAGATCCCGATTACCGATGATGAAGCAGACCAGCGAAACCCGTCCATCTGGAAGAGTAGGATCGTCTGGGAAGACAGGCGTAATGGAAACTGGGATCTTTACCTGCATGTGATCAACTGGTTTCCCGACAGGGAACCAGTCAATTTTAATCAGCCAGTCTGGACAGGCAATGACAGAGGCTACCAGAATAGTTTTGACCAGATCAAGCCGCAAATCCATGACTATTATATCATTTTTCAGGACAACAGGAATTCCCAGTGGGATATCTTTCTATATACCTTTATTAATCCACTTTCTGGGATTACAACACCATTGGTAGAAGAGCCTATGTCCCAAACCCTGCCTGTGATTCAGGACCACATGGCTTTTTGGCTGGATGAAAGGGAATACTCGGGAATTGGATCCGAATTCAATAACATTTGGATGTGGAAAAAAGCCCCGGGATTAGATCTTACATTGTATATCGAAGATGAACCGGACCCCGTTGAGTCCGGGGAAGAACTGACTTTCAGGACCGTTGTCATGAACGTTGGCGATCAGAATGCCTATGATCCGGATTATTCATTCAGGTTGCCTGCCGGAGTGGAATTTCTATCCATGGATGGCTATGGAGAAGCTGGATATTCAAGGGTTGGCGACAGCCTTTTCTGTAAGCTGGACAGCATACCTGTCGGTCAGAATGACACAGTTACGATCAAAGTGCGACCGGTTATTACAACAGAAATGGAAAGTAAAGCCTGGATCAGTGCAAAGGAAGTAGACATTAATCATGCGAACAACGACTATACTTGCAAAACCGAAGTGATCTGGAAGTACCCGCATGAGCTCGGTAAAGGCGGAAATCCCTCACTTGCGGCAGACCGGGCAGGCCGCATACACTATACCTATCTCTCTTCACCCTACGATGGAATGGTGTGCTACGGAACCCTGGTGAACGGCGTCAGCACCTCCATGATAATTGATTCCAGCGAATTCAACTGGGCTCCAGCCATCACAGTTGACAGGAATAATCATGTGCACATCGCCTATGGCCAGGGAAGCCAGATGAATTATATAAAAACATTGTATTATGTTACCAATAAAAGCGGTACATGGAGTAGACCCGAGATCATTGCTGAGGATGTGGGAAGCGGAGAAGCAATATGCATTCAGGTGGACCAAAAAGACAGTATACATGTAAGCTGCATGACCTCATTCTGGTTTGGAGAACTGCAGTATTACATCAGAGACAATGGATGGAGCAAAGTTTATTCAAGGACCGGCGCATGTAATTCATCTGCCTTCGAATTGGATACTTCCGATCATGCACATTTTTCATTCTACGATATATCGCTTGGCGGTCTCGGGTACATCAGCAATGCACCTGATGGGGTTTTCGGATCGGAAGAAATCCCGGAAGATGATTGGCACGGCGGACAAATGGAAAGCCTCGTAACTGATATCGCGGTTGATAAGAATTGTGTTCCACATATCAGCTATGTCGGAGCTACTGAGGATTTGGGGTACGAAGATTATAAATATGCATACAAGTCTGAACAGGGCTGGCATGATTTCAAAGTCGATGACGGAGATTTTGCTGGTGGGTGGAATGCAATCGATACCGACCCTGAAGATGCACCCCATATCTGTTATTTCAATACACTGTCAAACCGCCTGATGTATGCATGGAAGGAAGAAAATAAATGGCACCACCGGGCAATTGACTACCTCGGGGGAAATCCGGGCATCAGGATGCTTGACATCGGGATGGACAGATACGGCTACACGCATATTATATATGCTGAAGAGGATCAGCTGTTTTATGTATCCAATACAGAGCCAATACCCGAACCGATAATCTCGGCACGACCTGAAGCGCTGGATTTCCTCGACAGGAATGTTGGAGATACTACTGATGCTGAAAAAGTGATTATCGGTAACCAGGGCGAAGGAGACCTGGTCATTACGGATGTCCGCATTGCCTGGAGGGATTCTGCCAGCTTCAGCGTTAACAGTGCACTTTGCAATGTCATCCCACCGGGCGACACATGCTCTGTTGCCGTAAGGTTCAATCCGACGATCATCGGGAACAAACAGGCACTGCTACGGATCGAAAGCAATGATCCCGTAAATCCTGTTATCAGCGTAACGCTAAAGGGACGGGGAATGCAAGGTATCCTGAATAACCTGGGCGATCCCGACTTCGGTGAAGTGGCGCTCGGCGACTCCGTCCAGCATAATTACATCCTGAAAAATATTGGCAACACAAGCCTGGTCGTCCAGGGAATGTTCCTGCAGAACGGGGATACTAATGACTTTTACTATACCGGGCTGCCCGACATTCCGTTCAGCATTGATGATGGAGATTCTGTGGTTTACTATATCAACTTCAGGCCCACAGCGGAAGGAAAAAGGACCATCGTGCAGCGCATTTATTCAACCTTTGGAGATATTACTGCTGAATTAAGCGGCACCTGCACCATTCCGACTTTTGAGGTACAGGGAGAGATCAGGCTGCCGGACAATTCACTGGTGGACCAGGGCTGGATCTGGATGGTCAACCTGGAAGAAAACAGCCCTTATCCCACCTACCGTTACAAACCACTGGAAGGGGAGACGGGTTTCACCTTTATACTGGTCCCTGAGATGACAGTCACCTTCCATTTTGATCCGGATGAAGCAAGCTTCCCCGGGTACATCAGGACCTATTATGGCGATGTTCCTTTCCGTGAACTCGCGACAACGGTCCATGTAGATCATGATATCAGTAACCTGCAGATCACTCTGCTAGAAGACCCTGATTCCGGAAACGGAACTGGCAGTGTGTCGGGATCCATGCACGAAGAAGATGGTGCAAAAAAATCTGTCAGTACAAGGTTTGGGCACTACCAGGGTGAGGGCACGCCAATCGATTCAGTTCCGGTATACCTGGTCGATCTTGAAGGGAACATTGTTCATGCTGATGTAACGGACGAACAGGGTAAATTTGACTTTATGCAGATCGCACAGGGGGAGTATTTGCTGAAGGCAGATTACCTGGGCTACCCCATGTCAGATGACAATGATACCCTGAAGATCAGCGTCCAGAACGCGGTATATGAAATTGTTGCAGTGGTATCCAATGAAGAAATTGCAAGCAGTATCATAAAAATTACCGGCATAAGAGGAGCATCGATTCTGAGTCAGCTGAAGGTTTATCCGAATCCATTCAGTGAGGACCTCACAATAAGCACCGGAATAGCTGGAAATAAAACACTCAGTTACCAGCTGACAGAGCTTTCAGGGCGCATCCTGCGAAGGGGAATTGTACATTGCAATAATGGAAAAGGACTGATCAGGCTGGACACTGAAACGTTGGAGCCGGGATGCTACCTGCTTGGAATCAGAATATCAGGCCATGTAAGATATCTGAATGTGATACGACAGTGACCCATCTGACAGTATCAATGCCGATCATTCAGTGATTAAGTATTGTGCAGGATCATTTGTACGGATGTTCATATCTCGCCGCTCAATGACTTGCGGATCACATCGGCCTTGCAATGAACATGCAGTTTTTTATAAATGTTCTTGATATGGGTACGTACTGTCTCAATGGAAATACTGGACTGGCTGGCGATCATTTTATAGCTCAGACCATCCACGAGCCCCAGGACGATCTCCCTTTCCTTTTCCGTCAGGACCGAATCCACCGGCTGCTGCTTTTTTTCATGAAAGAAATCCATCACCTTGCGAGCGATCTGTGGTGACATGAAAGAACCTCCCGCAGCAACGATACGGATCGCCTCACTGATCCTGCTGAATGGGGTATTCTTGAGCAGGTATCCTGAAGCGCCTGTACACAATGACTGGAAGATCTTATGTGCATCGTGGTGAATGGTGAACATGATGATGCTGATTCCCGGAAAGCGTTCGTTCAGAATCTTCATTCCACTGATCCCTGACATCCCGGGTAGTCCAATATCCATTAACAAAACCTCTGGCTTCCCTTTGGTATCCATCTGCTTTAACAGTTGTTCCACAGAATCAGCAGCTATCATACAAAACATATCCTCACAGGTATCCAGGTAGCTCTCAACTCCCTCCCTGATCACCTGGTCATCTTCTACTATTGCAACGCTAATCATATGTTAAATTTAGAACTGAAATTCCATACTTTCAATACCATTATCATGTGATATATGGCTCTCATAATGGTTTCATGGTTAATTCGATGGAGGTACCCATGCCAGCAGAATTGATCCTGAGTCGCCCCCCCATACGTTCCGCCCGCATCCGCATATTACCCAGGCCATTCCCTTTCTTGCCGGATCCGGTATCGAATCCCAATCCGTTATCTTTGATCAGCATCCTGAACCTGCTGCCTGTGTTATCGAGTGATACGATCACTTCCGTTGCTGCCGCATGCTTGATTATATTATTGACTGCCTCCTTGAAAACAGAAAAAATATTCTGACGTGCAGCAATGTTCATCTTCTTGTTTTTCTCAAATCCCAATGCCTTAAAATCAACCGATATCTCCTGTTCGACCAGTGTATTAAATGCATAATCCCGCATTCTGCTGATCAGATCCCCGGTACTGTCATTACGTGCATCAATCGACCAGACTATATCGCTCATCGTTGAAATCACTTCCCGGCTCAGATCCCCGATTTTATCAAGCGATGCCCGGATGCCGGGGTGATCTACCCGCTGCCTGATCTGCTGTGTATGAATATTGATATGGGTAAGTGAAGCGCCAATATCATCATGCAGGTCACTGGCAATCCTGACACGCAGTTGTTCGATCTCCCGGATTCTGCGCAACCGGTAATAGAACCAAAGGAAGAGGAGCAGCATGACCAGGACGGCAATGACCAGTCTGAACCACCATGCCTGCCAATAGGGCGGTGAGATCACGACAGCCAATTCAGCCTGCTTATCACTCCACCTGCCATCGGAGTTGGTAGCGTTTACCCTGAAGATATACCTCCCAGGGCTAAGGTCCGTATAACTGGCAAACCGGCGTCCGCCTGTATATACCCAGTCCCGGTCCACACCCTCCATTTTATATCGGTATTTGTTTTTTTGTGGCTGGCTGTAATCCAGGGATGCAAATTCGAACGACAGAAAGTTTTCCTGGTATTCCAGTTTCAAGGGTCCCTGACCGGCAACCCATCTCTTCTCTTCTTCAAATATTTTCATTTTTGTGATGACAATGGGTGGATTGAAATGGCTTTGGGAAATGCTGTCAGGGTAAAAGATATTGATCCCATTAATTCCTCCGAACATCAGCCTTCCGTCATGTAACCTGAACCCCGCCCCGGCATTGAATTCGTTCCCTTGCAATCCATCATTCACATCATAATTCCTGAAGGTCCCGGAATCGGGGTTGAACCTGCTCAATCCCGAATTGGTGCTGATCCATAGTGCACCTTCATTGTCTTCAACGATGGCATTGACAACGCTTCCAGGCAAACCGTCAGATGCATAAAAATTTGCAATTACACCCCCTTCGTCATCCGGATCCATGCAGGTAAGTCCTTTCCGGGTACCCAGCCAGGCATGTCTTTTCCCTTTCCGGAGGGTTTCAGTGAAGGTGTGTACGATATTATCACTGATCGAAGTGGTATCGCCGGGGATACTCGTGTATTCTTTCCATGTTTCTGCCTGAGGATCAAATTGTATGACCCCGGCTCCCCAGGTACATATCCATAAAGTGTTGCGGCTGTCTTTATAGATCCGCAACAAGTAGTTGGCCGGAAAAGACCCCAGGTCTGAAGGATCATTGGCGAACCTGGTATATTCTCTGGACCTGGTATCGAAATGGATCAGTCCCTGGTCATACGTAGCGATCCACAGGGAGGAAGGGGGCAGGCAGACCATTCCGTTGATGTAATTCAATCCGCGTGTGGCTGAATTTCCCTGGTATTCAACTATGTTAACAAAAT
>CAZPTO010000027.1:0-16120 GCA_964589155.1 uncultured Bacteroidaceae bacterium
AAGTATGTTCCTGAAATTTACCGGTTGAAGATATGCGGTCATTAACGGTTGGTGAGCTCCCTGTTGAAGTTATCACATTCCTCCATTGATTCGTCGATACTGATGTAGGTCTTCTTCTTTTTCTCTTCGAACCATTCCTGCATGACTTCGTTCTGTTTTTCCTGCATGGCCATGTTTTGCAAGAGCAGGTAGTCTTGTTGCAGGTTGGCACGATGGGGTTCAGTTCTGCTGTTCAGCTTGAGCATTTTGTAGCAGAGCTTTCCATTGTCGTCCTGTGATTCGTAAGGACTTGAAATATCGCCTGTTTCCATTTCACGGATGACATAGTAATCTTTCGTTTCCAGCTGTTCGTAGGTGAAGGTCGCCGCCTGGGTTTGTGGATTAACAACCAGTCCGCCATTGGCCCTGGTCTTTTCATCTTCTGAATGCTTGAGCGCCGCAACATGGAAGGTCATGGAATCCGCTTCGATCATCGTCTTGATGCTGTCGAGTTTGGCAAGTGCCTCTGCCTTTGCTGCAGCACTGACCTTGGGTTGCAGCAGTATATGACGGGTATTGAGCCTTTCACCGCGTCGTTCAATGCTCTGAATAATATGATATCCGAAGCTGGATTCAATGATCTTGGAGACCTGGCCTTCCTTCAGGGCCCAGGCCGCATCTACGTAAGCAGGATCCAGCTCGCTCTTACTCCGGAAACCGATCTCGCCAAAATTGGATGTTGCGGAAGGATCATCGGAATAAAGGATTGCAAGTGTGGACATGCTTTCCCCGTTCAGGATGCGCTCCCTGAGTTCAAGCAACCGCTCTTTCACCTCGAAGACAGCATTTTCATCAACAGGAGGATAGGCAATGATCCGTGAGATCTTCACTTCAGATTCGATGAAAGGGATACTGTCTTTTGGAAGGGAACTGTAAAATGATTTCACATCCGAAGGGGTGATCTGAACATCCCCCACGATGTCCTGCTGTACCTGCTGGGTGATCATCATCTCCTTCATGGTCTTTCTCAGGTCATCCCTGATGTCATAGATGGATTTGTTGAAATACGCTTCCATCTCTTCTTCACTTCCGAACTGACTGATAAACATATTCAACCGGGATTCCATTGACATTTCTACCTGGGCGTCAGCTACTACAATACTGTCAATTTTTGCCTGTGACATCATCAGCTTTTGTTCGACAAAGTAGTTGAGTATTTCGCATTTGATGGTTTCGGGAACATATTGCTGGTTCATCGTCATCTGCAGGTATTGCTCCTCGATATCTGATTGCAGCACGTGAAAATCACCTACTACGGCCACCACGCGGTCAAGGATATATGCATTGTCCTGTGCAACGGCAGGTCTGCTTGCGGTGAGAATAATAAGCAGGATGAAGATATATTTAAATTTTGTCATTGATTCAATAGATTTCAAATTGATTTCGGTTTGCACCGTCAGTGTACACCTGGTTTTCCAGGTTGTTATAAAATTCGATTTTGCGTTTGTTCAGGAGAATACTTTTTATGTCATCCCTGATAAGTTCGAGTGGACTGATCTCACCTGCATTCCTGTATTCCGAAATGTGGACGAAGTAACGGGAGAGTGAGTCAGTTGCTTCAATATTCCTGTTGTATCTCAAAAACCTCGCGGGTTGCTGAATCTGGTAGGGCACCTGGTCCATCACGGTATTGAGATAGATCCAGGAGTTGTTGAACATGTCGAATTTCTCAGCATAATTGATGCTGTATTTTTCCAGTTGATCCAGGTCATCCATTTCACCCGAACGGGTCCATGAGCGTACATTTGCCATATCAGGTGCAGAAAGCGGCACTTTCACAAAAGTACATTTAATGATCGCATCATTGAGGATGAAATTGTCAGTATTCTCCTCGTAATATTCTTTGATCTCTTCTTCTCCGACGGTGGTGTCCATTTTCTGCTGCAGCAGTTTCTGCCTGTAGGTGTAGATCAATAATGAGGACCTGTATTCTTCTATTTTCTTCTGAACATTCTTCTGATCTTCAGAAAGTGCTTCTTCGGCACGATGGAGCATCAGCTGCTTCCTGACCCAGGTATCAATGTATTTCCTGGCGATGGCAGCACTGTCCCGTTCACTTGACCCGTCCGGCACTGCAACGGAAATATCTGAAAGGTAGAGGTATTTATCGAATACGCGTGCCAGAGGTTCCTGTTGGTTATCGGGACCGATCAGGTTGCAGGCTGACATGAAGATCGTTGCCATGACAGCCAGGGAAAGATATGACAGGCGTATTTTCAAACTACTATTCAATTTTCGAGAGCAATGATCTGTTTACCTCAACATCATATTTGTTCCTTAATTCCTCGATCCACTGCTTTTCGAGGTAATCCTGGTAATCGGAAGTTACCTGGCCACGTGTTTCGTGGAGCTCCTTAGGCGCAGGACGAACGATTTTTTTCACAATCACATAATTATTCCGTCCATCCTCTTTATATACTTCCCCTGTGCCGGTCTTGCCGTTCAGTGCGTCTACATGGGTATTGCGTCCTTCTTCCACGAGGAATTCTTCGAGCGTAACGCACTGGACGGTATCGTTGTTGCAGAATTTTTTGTTGAGCTTTTCCTGGTCCCACCGTCCTTTGGCAATCCTGGATGAACGCTTCAGCAGTTTCTCCAGGTCTGCGGTGCTGTCTGCACTTACGATTACCCCCTTCATACGTTCTTCCCACATATAGTCATCACGATGCGCTTCGAAAAAGGCTTCCAGGCCTGTTGTATCTTCAACGGCTTTGGTCCAAACCTTCTCGTCCATGAGGTCGAACAGCAGGATCCCATCGTGGTATTCCTGGAGGATATGCCTGTATTCTGGGAACCTTTCCGGCAGACTCTCCTCTTCAACATCCATCAGGTAGTCTTCCAGGTATTTATTGAATGTGATGTCCACATAATTTTCAACCGGCATGTTGAGTCTCCTTCTCTTGATATCGTTCAGGTGGTCAGTAAAATCTCCCAGTGTAATTTCTTCCCCGGTAATACTGAAAAGGACTTCATCTTCATCAAATTCGAAATTATTCGGATCCCAGGTGCCTTTGAAAATGGTAGTGTCAGTGATGGCGTAGAGGGTTTCGTAAGTGCCTTCATTCAGATTGAAGTTGTACTTGTCTTTCAGCTTATTAAGGTACCTCTCCCTTTTGACCCTGTCCCTGTCACCTTTCAGCGCGCGCGATTGCAGGGTTGACTCCATTTCTTCATAAGACCCTATTCCCTTTTTGTCCTCCAGTTGGATGAGGTGCCACCCATAAAAGCTCTGGAAAGGTTCGCTCACGTCCCCGGGATTTTCCAGGGCAAAAGCCACTTGCTCAAACTCCTTGATCATTCTGCCTGTACCGAACCAGGGCAATAACCCCTGGTTGGCCGCACTGTTCCTGTCATCGCTATACCTTTTCGCCATCTCGCCAAAAGGAACGCCCGAACTGATGCTGTCACTGATGGCCATCATCTTGTTTTTCACCTCCGCCTGCTCTTCAGCTGACATTTCCTGGGGGACGCGCAGAAAAATATGTGCTACTTTTACCTGTCCGATGGCAGGTCGCTCCCCGTGCTTCTTGATGATATGATATCCATGCTGTGTCCTTACAGGCATGGAGATCTCCCCGGAATCCAGTTCATAAGCTGCTGTCTCAAAAGGGTATACCATCATGAATACTGTAAAATAACCTAGATCGCCGCCATTGACCCGTGCTCCCGGATCTTCAGAAGTTGCCCTTGCTACGGTCCCGAAATCTTCTCCGTCAAGAATCCGCTGCCTGATCTCCATCGCCCGCTCATATCTTTTAAGGGTGTCTTCAGGAGAAGCATTTGGTTCAACACCCAGTAGGATATGACTGACATGAACGTCTTTTTTCATGCGTTCGTATGCCTCCTTCATCAGTTCTATCCTGGTCTCTTCATCGGTCAGGTAAGGTTTCGCAAGTTGTTCCTTGTAATTGTTGAATTCGGTCAGGAATTTTTTAGTGGTATCCATCCCCAGGCGCTCGGCTTCCATCACTTTGAGCTTAAAATTGATGAACAGGTCGAGGTATTCCCCGGGTGTCTGCTGGTTGGTAGCAATGCTGTTGTTATTTTTGTTGTAAATCCTTTCAAATTCGTCAAGTGTAATCTCTTTGTCGTCGATTGTCATCAGTATTTCCTGGCTGACAGCAGTGGCGAATGTCGCACACATAAAAAAGAAAACCAGAAGAATTTTTGATCTTGTCATGGTAAAAGTATTTTGTCTAGTTAAGAAACGGTAATATCTTTTGCTTATTATCTGCTATAATTTGGTGCTTCCCTGGTGATGGTGACATCGTGCGGGTGACTTTCTGCTACGCCGGCATGGGTGACACGCACAAACTTTGCCTGCTGCAGTGCCTGGATGTCTCTGGCACCGCAATAACCCATGCCTGCTCGCAATCCGCCGATCATCTGGTAGATCACTTCATTGAGCGATCCCTTGAAAGGCACGCGGGCAACGATCCCTTCGGGCACCAGCTTATTAATATCATCCTCTACGTCCTGGAAATAACGGTCTTTGGAGCCCTGTTGCATCGCTTCGACAGATCCCATGCCCCGGTAGGATTTATATTTCCTGCCGTTGTAAATGATCGTTTCCCCAGGGGATTCTTCCACACCGGCGAAGAGCGATCCGGCCATGATCGTGTTTGCACCGGAAGCAAGTGCCTTTACAATATCTCCTGAATACCTGATCCCGCCATCGGCGATCACCGGGATGCCATGTTTTGCAGCTTCAGAGGCAACGTCATATATGGCCGTGAGCTGCGGGATGCCAACACCGGCCACAACACGGGTAGTGCAGATGGAACCTGGTCCGATCCCGACTTTCAACGCATCGGCACCGGCATCTATGAGCGCCCGGGCTGCTTCTGCTGTTCCGATATTCCCCACTACAATATCGATTTGATCAAATGTGTGCTTGATCTTGCGGCAGGTCTCGATCACACCTTTGGAATGACCATGGGCAGTATCGATGACTACAGCATCCACGCCTGCTTCGACGAGTGCCCTGACGTTCGCCTCCACGTTGCCGGATACACCAACCGCAGCAGCTACCCTGAGCCGTCCTTTTGAATCTTTTGCTGCATTGGGCCTGTCTTTCGATTTGGTAATGTCTTTGTAGGTGATCAGACCGATAAGTTTTTTCTTGTCGTCCACCACCGGCAGCTTTTCGATCTTATGCTGCTGGAGTATTTTGCCGGCCTGGGCCAGGTTGGTATTGCTCGTGGTGGTGATGATATTCTTGCTGGTCATCACTTCCCCCACGGGCCTTTTCATATCCTGCTGGAACCGCAGGTCACGGTTGGTAACAATTCCGATGAGTACATTTTCTTCGTTGATTACCGGTATACCGCCGATCTTATATTCTTTCATCAGGGAGAGGGCATCCTGGACCGTGCCTTCTTTCTTAATGGTGATCGGTTCGTGGATCATGACGCTCTCGGCGCGTTTCACCTTCCTGACCTCCATCGCCTGGTCTTCAATGGTCATGTTTTTATGAATCACACCAATACCTCCCTCGCGGGCAATGGTGATGGCCAGCCTGGCTTCGGTGACCGTATCCATAGCTGCAGAGACAATCGGAGTGTTGAGGAGGATGTTCCTGGAGAATTTGCTGGCCAGGGAAACCTCTCGCGGAAGTACCTGGGAAAACGCAGGTCGCAGCAACACATCGTCAAAGGTTAAACCTTCTGCCTCTATTTTCTTTTCATTAAAAGACATTCTATCTTTATTTGATTAAATTTAAATGTGGCAAAAATACAAAAAAAAGGGCAATGATCCGGCTATTTTTCAAGGGTTTAAGAATTGTTAACAAATTAAGCACAAGTGCCATTTAATCAATGAAATATGAGTGATTACCATGATATACTGAGGCAATACTGGGGGTATTCTTCTTTTCGACCGCTCCAGGAGGATATTGTGGAATCGGCAGTTTCAGGGGATGATACACTGGCTTTGATGCCCACCGGCGGAGGGAAATCCATTACTTTCCAGGTCCCGGCACTGACAAAAGAGGGGATTTGCCTGGTCATCACACCACTGATCGCACTGATGAAAGACCAGGTGGAACACCTGAAGTCACGAAAGATCAAGGCCATGGCTATTCACAGCGGGATGACCCGCGATGAAATCAATATTGCACTGGACAATTGTATCTTCGGTGGATATAAGTTCCTGTACCTTTCACCCGAACGCTTGCTGACAGAGCTGTTTCGGATCAGGGTACAACAGATGAATGTCAACCTGATCGCAGTAGACGAGGCACATTGCATTTCCCAGTGGGGATATGATTTTCGCCCCTCCTACCTGCAGATTGCCTCCTTGCGCAACCTCCTTCCCGGTGTTCCCGTGCTTGCCCTTACGGCGACAGCCACACCACGGGTGGCCAAAGATATCATGCAGCGGCTTGAGTTCCGGGAGGAGAAGGTGTTGAAGAAGTCATTTGAACGGACCAACCTCGTGTATGTAGTCAGGAAAACCGAAAACAAACAGAGGGAATTACTGAATATCGTTGAGAAGATCAACGGAACAGGTATCGTCTATGTGCGCAACAGGAGGAAAACCCGTGAGTTGGCAGACTTGTTGACGGGACATGGATACAGCGCCTCCAATTACCACGCAGGTCTGAAATTCGATTCCCGCATGCAAAAGCAGGAAGAATGGCAGCAGGGCAACATACGGATTATGGTGTCCACCAATGCATTTGGGATGGGAATCGACAAACCGGATGTGCGCTTTGTGGTGCATATGGACCTTCCGGATGCGCCGGAAGCATATTTCCAGGAGGCCGGAAGGGCAGGAAGAGACGAAAAAAGAGCTTATGCGATCCTGCTTTTCAGCGATGCGGATGAAAAACTGGTGGAGCGGCGCATTGAGGTAAGTTTTCCTGCGTTTAAAGTGATCAGGGAAATATACAATGCACTGTTCAACTTCCTGCAGGTACCGGTTGGTGCAGGAAAGGGAACCTCCTGTGATTTCATAATGGGCGAGTTTCTTTCCAGGTATAAATTCAATGCCCAGACCGTAACCAGTGCCCTGGCAATCCTCTCCAGGGAAGGGTATTTTGAGATTACCGAGGAGATCAACAATCCCTCCCGGATCCATTTCACGGTGGGACGCGATGAGCTGTACAAATTCCAGGTGAAGAACCCAAAATTCGACAGCTTCCTCAAACTGATACTCCGTTCATATACAGGCTTGTTCTCACAATATGTGGCGTTTGATGAGCATACGCTTTCACGCCGGGCCGGTATGTCAGGTGAAGAGGTCTACCAATACCTCCTGAAGCTTTCCGGCATGAGGATCATCAATTACATTCCCAGGAAGCAGAACCCCGTGATCACACTCATGGAAGAGCGGTTGGATGAACGCAATATTCATATTTCAGCGGAAAGGTACAAATTCAGAAAGGAGCGCTACCTGGAACGCAGCGGGGAAATGCTGGCCTATGCCCGTACCGAAACAAAATGCAGGAGCCAGTTTTTGCTCGCCTATTTCGGGGAGTTGAATTCAAAACGTTGCGGCAGATGTGATGTCTGTGTCGGGAAGAAAGATAAGCAGCCATCGGCGAAAGCGCTGGCATCTGCTTCAGAAAAAGTATTGGCCGCGCTTGATCAGCAACCGGGTGACCTGACTGCCATTGCAGCAGGAACATCCCTGGACCCGGAACTCGTGACTACCGTGCTCGAACACCTCAGGGAAACGGGAAAGATCCGCAGAAGGAAAGACTTGCTGTTCGAGCGCAAGGATAAATGAACCCGACCTGGTCGCTTCCCATTCTTTTTTCTTATTTTTGCACCATGACAGATCAAAATGATATGCAGGGCACCGGTGTTTATGCACCTGAAGTACTGGAATTTGTCAGGTCTGCAAATGCATACTGCAGCTGGCTGGAGGATGCTGACCAGATGGAACCTGTGGTATTCATCCATTCCTCGCTTGGAATCCTTTCAAGGGTCTATCATCATGTGGTTTCCATGGAACTGCCCGAGCCGCTGATGGAAGGTGGGAACGAAAAGTTTGTTACCGAGCAGGACTGGTCATCTGTATACCAGAAAGTGCTGCACCTGTTGGGACGTCACAACGACTACCTGAGGATCGCCGAAGATGATGAGTTTGACAGGTCCGATTTGGTAACGCACCATATATCTGAAGACCTTGCGGATATTTTCCAGGACCTTAAGGATTTTACGCTGCAGTACCGGCAAGGGGTGGAGGAGATTATGAATGACGCAGTCTGGGAGGTAATGGACAATTTTGAGAATTACTGGGGAAGTAAGCTGCTCCATGCGCTGCAGGCATTGAATACGCTGTATGTAAGTAAAACAGATCCGTCAGCGGACAATGATGAGGGTGGACCTTCCGGAGAGGATGATGACACGCCCAAATACGATCCTTCCTTTTTTACCAGGTTACAGGATTCAAACGAGGAGGAGATTTGATGTTTCAGAAGGAGATCACGAAGGAAGAGATCAATCAACTTGATGCCAGGCAATTCGAGGGCGAGATCAGGGTAGTGCAGCATCCAGCGGCATTCATGGATGCCATGAATGAGCTCCGGAGATACGAGGTGCTGGGATTCGATACTGAGACCAAGCCTGCGTTTAAAAAGGGAGTCAACCACAAGATCTCCCTGATCCAGATATCCAACGACAACGTGGCCTGGTTATTCAGGGTGAATAAGATAGGTATACCCCCGGAATTGAGGAATTTCCTCGAAGATGAGCGTATTTTGAAAGTCGGTGCCGGGCTGCTTGATGACATGCGGCGCCTCAGGCAGATCACGCGATTCCAGCCCGGTGGATTCCTGGACCTGCAGAAATACGTGGAAGCATTCAGTATTGAATCCAAGAGCCTGAAAAAAATGGTCGCTATCGTGCTGGGATACAAGATCTCCAAATCACAGCAGATGTCCAACTGGGAAGCAGATGAGCTGACCGGACAGCAGCAGAAATATGCCGCTACGGATGCATGGGCCTGCCTGGAGATCTATAATAAATTACGAAATGCACTCAATGACTTCACAGGATAAGCAGGTAAAGATCGTTCTCAAATCAGGAAAGGACCAATCCCTCAGGCGCAGGCACCCCTGGTTGTTCTCAGGAGCTATCAAGAAAATTTATGGTCAGCCGGCTGATGGCGATCTTGTGGATGTCTATGACAATAAGGACGAACAGCTGGGTACGGGCCACTATCAGACAGGTTCAATCGCGATCCGGATGCTCACTTTCGGTGACAGCAGGGTCGGGGAGGACCTTTTTGCTGACAGGGTGGCTGAGGCATGGAACCACCGCCGCCAGGAGGGGCTTTTCGATGCTCAGGCCAATAACGTATTCAGACTGGTGAATGCTGAAGGTGATGGGTTGCCGGGCCTGATCATCGATTATTATAATGGTGCAGCAGTCATTCAGCTCCATTCTGCAGGCATGTTCAGAAACCTGGACCGTATTGTTGAGACACTGAAACAACTGGACGGGCTGCTTGTGGATACTGTGTATACTAAGAGTAAAAACACCCTGCCTGAAAAGCCGGGGATCGAGCCGGCCGACCGACTGCTTTTCGGGGAGCGGACAGAAGGCGAAGTGCTGGAATACGGCTACCGGTTCCGGGTGAACTGGGAACGGGGACAAAAAACCGGTTTTTTTATCGATCAGCGGGAAAACCGTAAATTACTGAAAGAGTATGCAAGGGGCAGGAATGTGCTGAATATGTTTTGTTTCACAGGCGGATTCAGTGTTTACGCGATGGGGGGAGATGCAGCATTGGTCCACAGCGTTGACAGTTCCGGACACGCGATCGACCTTACGCGGGAAAATGTGGAAATGAATTTCAGCGGTGCACGAAACCACGAGGCATATGCTGCCGATGCATTTGAATTCCTGCAGGATATTGATCAGAAATATGACCTGATCGTACTGGATCCCCCGGCTTTTGCGAAACACCAGCGCGTGCTCAATAATGCCCTCCAGGGATACAAAAAACTGAATCAGAAAGTCATAGAACAAATCAAACCAGGAGGCATCCTGTTCACTTTCAGCTGTTCCCAGGCAGTGAGTAAGGAAAATTTCAGAAAATCAGTCTTTGCTGCTGCCGCCAATACCGGTCGCGATGTCCGGATCCTGCACCAGTTGAACCAGCCGGCTGACCACCCGGTCAGCATCTATCACCCTGAAGGTGAATACCTCAAAGGACTGGTATTGAAAGTAGATTAAAAGTTAATTCCTGCCATTTGCCGGTAAAATCTTACCGCTCACCTAATTTCGCTTTCAGGAATTCGGTAAATTTATGAAGTTTGACTGTAACAATGTGTGGGTTAGGTCGTCGTAGCATTAGTTACCTATCCATTATGTTTACCAACTTAAAAAATTCTACAATATGCAAAAGACAACATTATCTATACTTGTAATTTCTGCATTGATGCTTCAGTCCTGTGTATTTTGGGACTGGGACAATGGGATTGCCGGGGAAGGCGACGTGGTGACCGAGGTCATTGAGGTCGATGGTTTCACCGGTGTGCACGCCAGCTCTGGAATCGATGTGAACCTTACCCAGGGAGATTTTTATGTGGAGGTCGTTGCGGATGAAAACCTGCATGAATATATCACGGTTGACCGCGAGGGTGGAGATCTTCGCATCGGTTCTGAACGGAACATCTACCGTGCCAAATCCAAGGTGGTCAATGTATCACTGCCCGAACTGACCAACATCAGGATCAGCAGCGCCGGAGACATTGAAGCAACCAACAAGTTCACCTGTGAGGAGCTTGATATTGATATCAGCAGCGCAGGAGACCTCAGCCTGGAAGTAGAGGCAGAGGCAATCGATGTTTCCATCAGTTCAAGTGGGGACTGCGACCTGTGGGGGAGGTCCGTTGAACTGGATGCGCGGCTCTCGAGTGCAGGGGACCTGAATGCATTCGACCTGGAGGCCGATTATGTGAAGGTACGTGTGTCCAGTGCCGGGGATGCAAGCGTGTATGCCAACAAGGAGATCGATATGACGGCTTCGAGTGCCGGTAACATATACTATAAAGGGGATGCTAATGTAATCCGGAGCAGCACATCAAGCGCAGGGAGCATTATCAGGAGATAAAATCTTCCCGGGAACAGAACCAAAATATTTTGTTCTTTTCAACCGCAGCTCGTCATACTGGACGATGTGCGGTTGTTTTTTTACCGGGTGAAAAGCCATTCATTTTCCCCGGAATGGTCACCATTGAAATAGTAACCATCCAAATCAAAAGCTTTCAGATGCTCCGGATCGTTGATCCTGTTCTGAATGATAAAGCGAAGCATCATTCCCCGGGCTTTCTTGGCGTAGATCGTCACATTCCGGAAACCGTTCCCGTCCTGCTCCTTGAATACGGGTGTGATGATGCGGTGGGGAAATTTCTTTGGCTGTATGGAACTGAAATATTCGTTGGAGGCCAGGTTGATCAGCGTGTTTCCTTCGGTATGAGCAGTTAGCCTGTTGATCTCCGCCGGGATGATCTCCTTCCAGAATTCATAGAGGTTCTTTCCCCGGCTGTTGGTCAGCTTTGTCTGCATCTCCAGCCGGTAAGGCATGATGAGGTCGAGCGGGCGCAACACACCATACAATCCGGAAAGAATTCGCACGTGCTCCTGTGCAAACTCCAGGTCCTTTTCATCAAGTGTTTTGGCTTCCAGTCCGTTGAATACTTCACCGGAAAAGGCGAGCAGTGCCTGGTTGCAGGAAGCGACCGGGTGTTTTTTGTCCCATGCTGCAAACCGTTCGAAGTTCACAACGGCAAGCTTGTCGCTGATTTTCATCAGGGATTTGAGCGCGTCCGGTGATAATTTGCGAAGCGCGTTTACCAGCTTCACGGACTCATCCAGGTAGGCAGGCAGGGTATGCTTGCTGGTAATAGTATGAGGCGACATGTCGATGGTTTTGGCCGGGCCAAGAATTGTTAACATAACACTTTAACCGAGATAACTTTTCAAAATCTTGCTTCTGCTGGTGTGCTTCAGCCTCTTAATCGCCTTCTCTTTGATTTGTCGCACACGTTCCCTGGTGAGGTTGAATTCTTCCCCAATTTCTTCCAGTGTATGGGGATGTTTGCCATTCAATCCGAAATACAACCTGATGATACTGGCTTCGCGGTAGGTAAGGGTAGATAGTGCCCGTTCGATCTCCTTTCTGAGCGAATCGTTCAGCAATCCCTTGTCCGGACTGGGAGTATCATCATTCAGCAATACATCATACATATTACCATCCTCCCCGTCGAGCAGGGGTGCATCCATAGAAACATGCCGGCCAGAGCTTCTGATTGCCTCCTTTACATCCTCGGGAGCAATCTCGAGTACCTTGGCGATCTCGAGCACCGTGGGCTCACGCTCAAATTTCTGCTCCAGTTCGGCGAAGGTTTTGTTGATTTTGTTGATGGAACCGATCTTGTTCAGCGGAAGCCTGACGATCCGGGCCTGTTCCGCGAGCGCCTGAAGTATGGATTGACGGATCCACCATACCGCATATGAGATGAATTTGAATCCGCGGGTCTCATCAAAGCGCTGTGCAGCCTTGATAAGTCCGAGGTTTCCTTCATTGATCAGGTCAGGAAGACTCAGCCCCTGGTTCTGGTATTGCTTGGAAACAGATACAACAAAGCGAAGGTTGGCTTTGATCAGCTTCTCCATGGCTTGCGTATCTCCCTTTTTTATGCGACGCGCCAGCTCCACCTCCTCCTCCGCGGAGATCAGGTCCACTTTCCCAATTTCATGCAAATACTTATCCAGGGACGGCGTTTCCCTGTTGGTCACCTGCTTGATAATCTTCAGTTGTCGCATAAAAGGCGTTTTGGTCCAGGGTAAATGGTGACTTTTTCTTTTTTCGAACGTAAGAATACAAAAAAGTATTCAAAATTCATTATTTATTTTCTGTTATAGAACAAATTATAGCATCCTTCAGTAAAACTGTCCCATTATTTCCTGCGTAGCGATATAGGGCTGTCAATCAACTGGTTAAGATGAGTTACTCACACAAAACCTTCCTGTGACATGCTCAGAATGAAGTGGTTAGACTGCATTTTCCAAACAAAAGAATATCTTTTTTATTTTGGAATTACTATTAAATTATTTAATATTGCAACGGATTTCCAGGACAACAGCGCCTGAATCTTCTCAAATTAGATTTCCTTTTTCGTAGAAATTATCCATACTTATTTTAACAATTCCATATGTACGATATTCTTGAATTGAACAAAAAGCTTCTTGCTGAATTGCGAGATATTGCTAAAGAATTAAAGATCAAGAGAGTAGAGTCTTATCGTAAACAAGATCTCATCTACAAGATCCTGGATCAGCAGGCAATTGTTGCTTCAGAAACAAAACAATCAAAGAAAGCAGCGTCCCCGGGCCGGGAAAAATCATCTGCCAGGGGTGATGACAAGGCTGTCAAGAAAGAACAGCCTGAAAGAAAAGGTCGCAGGGGCCGTCCGCCAAAGAAGGACAAAGCTGCGGAAATGTCTGAAAATGAAAATAATCAGGCTAAAAAGCAGCAGGATGATCAGCGTGGATCGCAGTCCGGTAAACGTAATCAGCCGCAGAAAAACCAACCGAAAAATATTAACCAGCCGCAGCAGAGAAATCAGCCGCAACAGGACAATCAGCGAAATGAACCTGAAGCACAGCAGCAGCGTGATAAGCGGCAAAAGGACGATCGTCAGCGCGACAACCGCCAGGGTGAACCCCGTCAGGCTGACAACCGCCAGCGGGAGGACTACCAGTCGAGGAAGGGACCCCAGGGTGATCGTGACAGCCAGAGAAAGCAACAGCATTATAATAAGGGAGACCGCAATGACCGGGGCGACAGGCATGATCGCCAGGACCGTGCGCATGACAATAAACAGGAGCGCAGGGCTGTTGATAAATATGATTTTGAAGGATTGATTATCAACCAGGGCGTGTTGGAGATTATGCCGGACGGATACGGTTTCCTGCGCTCAGCTGATTATAATTATCTGAATTCACCTGACGATATATATGTATCCCAGAGCCAGATCAAACTGTTTGGTCTTAAAACAGGGGATAATGTCAGGGGATCCATCCGGCCTCCCAAAGAAGGTGAAAAGTACTTTCCACTGATCAAGGTGGAGGAGATCAATGGACGGAGTCCTGATTTTATCCGCGACAGGGTGCCGTTTGATTACCTGACCCCATTGTTCCCGGACGAAAAATTCTCGCTTGTAGGCAAAGGTCATTATGATCTCTCCTCCCGTGTTGTGGATATGTTTGCACCCATAGGTAAAGGACAACGGGGGTTGATCGTTGCGCAGCCCAAGACCGGTAAGACTGTATTATTAAAAAATATTGCCAATGCCATTGCCGCCAACCATCCGGAGGTCTATATGATGGTTTTGCTGGTCGATGAACGTCCTGAAGAGGTTACAGATATGGCAAGAAACGTGGATGCCGAGGTGATCTCCTCCACTTTTGATGAGCCGGCTGAACGTCACGTGAAAGTGGCCAGCATTGTGCTTGAAAAAGCAAAAAGACTGGTTGAATGCGGACACGATGTGATGATCCTGCTGGATTCTATCACACGCCTTGCCCGGGCTTACAACACTGTTTCCCCTGCATCAGGGAAGGTGCTCTCAGGTGGTGTGGATGCGAACGCATTGCATAAGCCCAAAAGGTTCTTTGGTGCAGCCAGGAACATCGAAGGGGGCGGATCACTCACCATTCTTGCTACGGCACTTACGGAAACAGGATCCAAAATGGATGATGTGATCTTCGAGGAATTTAAGGGTACAGGGAATATGGAACTTCAGCTCGACCGCAAACTTGCCAATAAGCGTGTATGGCCGGCTGTTGATCCGAACCTCTCCAGCACACGGCGCGAAGACTTGCTGCTTGATAAGCCCATGATGGACAAGATATGGATCCTGAGGAACTACCTTGCAGACATGAATCCCGTTGAATCCATGGAATTCCTGCGCGACAGGATGAACAAGACCTCTACCAACGAGGAATTCCTGATCTCCATGAACAGTGGCTGATCTCCCGTGAAAGGAACACAATCACCGGATCATCCGGCAATCAGGCAGAATATGATAACAAGAGAGGCGGTCAGTGTACCGCCTTTTTTTTCGCACTGTATTTTGTCTTTTTGATTCCGTAAACACCCACCCGGGTGCACCGCGCTCACCCTGGCTGTACTCCCATAGCACCATATACACGACCAGTTGCTGAACCAGCCTTTGAAGCGCCGTTCAAACACCCTTTCAGGACTGTTTCAGGATCGAAAACAGAGGGTGAACGCATGTTATTTGTAATGATTTTATATTAGCCTGATCTACCTGCAAATTCAACCAAAAATTATAATTTTGTTTGTGCAATCACACTATATCTAAATAGTTGTAATTTAATTACTTAAGTTTATAAATATGGCTAATAAGAAGAATTTTATCACCTGTGACGGGAACTATGCTGCTTCGCACATTGCGTACATGTTCAGTGAAGTTGCTGCCATCTACCCCATTACACCTTCCTCCAACATGGCAGAGAACGTGGATGAGTGGTCGGCACACGGCCGGAAAAACATTTTCGGACAGACTGTTCAGGTGACTGAAATGCAGTCAGAAGGCGGAGCCTCGGGAGCTGTTCATGGTTCCCTGCAGGCAGGAGCACTTACATCAACGTATACTGCATCACAGGGATTGTTGCTGATGATCCCGAACATGTATAAGATATCAGGTGAATTATTGCCTGGTGTATTCCATGTGTCTGCAAGAAGTCTTGCTGCGCAGGCATTATCGATCTTTGGCGATCACAGCGATGTGATGGCAACGCGTAATACGGGGTTTGCCATGCTGGCGACCGGAAGTGTGCAGGAGATCATGGACATTGCTGCCGTAGCACACCTTACCTCTATCAAAACAAGGGTGCCCTTCCTGCACTTTTTCGACGGTTTCCGGACCTCGCATGAGATCCAGAAAGTGGAAGCGCCCTCCAATGAGGATTTCGCTGACCTGATCGACATGGAAGCACTGCAGGCCTTTCGCGACAATGCCCTGAACCCGGAACATCCTGTTACCAGGGGTACTGCCCAAAACCCTGATATCTATTTCCAGACCCGGGAGGCAGCC
>CAZPTO010000028.1:0-16016 GCA_964589155.1 uncultured Bacteroidaceae bacterium
CAGACACTGGAATACCTCGAGATCCCATTCAATGTAAGGTACAAAGTCCTTGACAGGACCATTGGATTGCATATTATGGGAGGCTTCAGCGCCAACTTGCTTGTGAACAATTCGATTTCGGCTATCGCCGGTGATAAGGCCGTTACCATTGGTGAGGTCCGGGATATACGGACCTTCAATTATTCTGGTAATGCCGGCCTGGGCATGGTGTATGATGTATTTAAAAACCTCAGCTTAAGCATTGAGCCGCGTTTCAGGTATTATCTCAACTCGGTAAATACAGATCCTCTTCCTGTTACAAGACCTTACACTTTCGGGTTCTACACAGGCGTTAATTACAAGTTTTAGAAAAGGAATCAAAACTTCATGTCCTTCCGCGTGTTAATCCTTTGAAACCAGCAAATGAAACACTATTTTTGCAAGTCAGAAAATCAGCGGAGGAGTTTATGAAAGAGACAGGAAAACGGGGAACAGGAAACAATAAGTTATGGATCATTTCCTTAATGGTTGTTGCGACAGTGGTCGCAGTGTTTTCGATTGGTAAGATCAGTTTTGGAGGCACCACAGAGAATGTGCCGGTGGAGCCTGACAAAAAATCATATTACGCTATTTTTCCATTTGATGTGCCTGAAGGGATTACTTTTGCAGGGGAACAGGTTCCGCTCGAATACTTTGATGTGTATGAAGCACTCGACAGGGAGCTATTGTCCAATACTTTCTTTCATTCCCAGACACTTAGAATGATAAAGATGGCCCACCGGTATTTCCCGCAGATCGAACCCATCCTGGAAGCTGAAGGTATTCCGGGTGATTTCAAGTACCTCGCCATCGCCGAAAGCAACCTTACCAATGCCGTCTCTCCCGCCGGCGCAGTCGGATTCTGGCAACTGATGCGGGGGACAGGACACGATTACGGACTTGAGATCAACAGCGAGGTGGATGAACGTTATCACCTGGAGAAATCCACGGTAGTGGCATGTAAATATATCAGGGAGTCCTACGAACAATACCAGAACTGGACCATGGCTGCTGCTTCTTATAATGCCGGAAGAAGAGGGATGAACCGGCAAATCGACCGACAGAAGGAGGAAGATTATTACGACCTGTTGCTTAACGAAGAGACAGGACGCTATATTTTTCGAGTTTTGGCATTTAAAATTATCCTGGAGGATCCCTCAGCATATGGGTTCCATCTCTCCAATAAAGACCTGTATAAAGAAATACCCTACGATGTGGTCACGGTGGATGGTCCTGTGACTGATTTTGCGATTTTTGCAAAAGAGCACAACACGAATTACAAGTTGCTTAAGTTCCTGAATCCGTGGTTGCGGGACAACAACCTTACCAATAGTCAGCGCAAAACATATGAGATCAAAATACCCAAACCGCAAGCACGAATGAAGCGATAACCACCAATGGTGTATGTTTCGTATCCCCGGCTGCGCAGGGTGCCCTGTTCAACAGACATGTAAATGAAGGTGAAGAAGAAATATATCAATGTTTACGGTGCCCGTGAACATAACCTGAAAAATGTGGACGTGGCCATACCGAGGAACGAACTTACGGTGGTCACAGGTCTCAGTGGAAGTGGAAAGTCATCACTGGCATTTGATACGATTTATGCTGAGGGACAACGTCGGTATGTGGAGACCATGAGTGCATATGCCAGGCAGTTTTTAGGCAGTCTTGAACGCCCTGATGTAGATCGTATCACCGGGCTCAGTCCGGTGATCTCCATTGAGCAGAAGACCACGAATAAAAATCCCAGGTCTACTGTCGGTACCATCACCGAGGTGTATGATTTTCTGAGACTTCTGTTTGCCCGTGCTGCCGATGCCTATTCCTATGTTACAGGTGAGAAGATGGTCAAATATACCCAGCAACAGGTCCTGGACCTGATCAGGGAGCAATTTGCAGGTCAGAAAATCTATGTGCTCGCACCCGTGGTCAAAGGAAGGAAGGGACACTACCGGGAGCTCTTTGAACAGATCAGGAAGCGGGGGTATATCTATGTGCGGATCGATGGTGAGGTGCGTGAAGTAGAACCGGGGTTGCGTATTGACCGTTATAAGATCCACGACATTGAGATCGTGATTGACAGGCTCCAGGTAAAGGAAGGGGACGACAAGCGGCTCAGGGATTCTGTTTCTGTGGCCATGCGCGAAGGCAAGGGCATCACCATGATTCTCCAAAAAGATACTTCAGAGCCCCGCTATTTTTCCAGCATGCTGATGTGTCCCACAAGCGGCATTTCCTACAACGAGCCTGCGCCTCATAGTTTTTCCTTTAATTCACCACAAGGCGCCTGTCCGCGATGCAACGGATTGGGCATGGTAAATGATGTGGATGTTGATAAGCTGATCCCCGACCGTAAAAAAAGCATTCGCCAGGGTGCGTTGCTTCCCATCGGAAAATACAGGAATGCGCTTATTTTCTGGCAAATAGAAGCAATTGCAAAGAAGCACAATTTTTCACTGGATACCAAGGTTGAGGATATCCCGGAGGCGGCACTCAATACCATCCTATTCGGATCCGAAGAACCACTTAAACTTGAAAACACACCCCTGGGAGCATCTTCCAATTATTTCCTGAGTTTCGAAGGGGTCATCAACTTTGTAAACCACCAGCTCGGCGAGGGTGCATCAGGAAAAAGAAAAAAACAGGCGAAACAGTTCATTCGCAAAGTATCCTGCCCGGAGTGCGAGGGAAGCAGGTTGAAAGAGGAGATGCTGCATTTCAGAATCAACGGGAAGAACATTTCTGAACTGGCATCTATGGATATTGAGGACCTTTTCGGGTGGTTGGATGGGATCGAGGAAAAACTCTCGGGCCGGCAATTGGAAATCGCCAGGGAGGTGCTGAAAGAGATCCGTTCAAGATTGCACTTTTTGCTGGATGTGGGACTTGGTTATCTTTCACTGAACCGTACTTCCCGGAGTCTTTCAGGAGGTGAAAGCCAGCGGATCCGCCTGGCCACGCAGATAGGATCCCGACTGGTGAATGTCCTCTACATCCTTGATGAGCCCAGCATTGGCTTGCACCAGCGCGATAACCTGAAACTGATCGACTCACTCAAGAAATTGCGTGACCAGGGCAACTCGGTGATCGTGGTGGAGCATGATAAAGAGATGATGATGGCTGCAGATCATATCGTGGACCTGGGACCGGGAGCCGGCAGGCATGGTGGTTACCTGGTGGCAGTTGGTTCGCCGGAGCGGATCAGGGAAACGGATTCGCTTACGGCCTCTTACCTGAATGCTCTGCGCACGATTCCTTTACCGGCAGACAGGCGAAAGAGCAATGGAAAAAAGCTGGTCCTCAGGGGTGCGTCAGGAAATAATCTTAAAAACGTGGATGCGGAATTTCCACTTGGAATGTTTATCTGCGTCACCGGTGTGAGCGGAAGCGGGAAATCTTCGCTGGTGAATGATACCCTGCACCCGATCCTGAGCAACAAATTGTACAGGGCCAGCAGGGTGCCACTGACATACAGATCACTTAAAGGATTGGAGCACATAGATAAAGTGATCGAAGTGGACCAGTCTCCATTAGGGCGCACACCCCGGTCCAACCCGGCCACATACACCAATGTCTTTGGTGATATACGCAAGCTCTTTGAGCAGACCCCCGATGCGAAGATCAGGGGGTTCAAAGCCGGAAGGTTTTCCTTCAATGTAGCTGGCGGCCGATGTGAAACTTGTAAGGGCGCCGGCGTGCAGACCATTGAAATGAATTTTCTGCCTGATGTATATGTGCAGTGCAAGTCGTGCCATGGGAAGCGCTATAACAGGGAAACCCTTGAAGTTCAGTACAAGGGAAAGAACATCAATGACGTACTGAAGATGACCATCAACCAGTCGCTGGAATTCTTCGAAAGCATTCCCAATATCAAGCGTAAACTGAAAACAATGCAGGATGTCGGACTCGGTTATATTCGACTTGGTCAGCCTTCCACCACATTGTCAGGTGGAGAATCCCAGCGTGTGAAATTGTCCGCTGAACTCGCAAAGAAGGATACCGGCAAAACACTGTATATACTGGATGAGCCTACTACCGGTCTGCATTTCGACGACGTGCGTGTGCTGCTTGAAGTGGTGGACCGACTTGTACAAAAGGGCAATACGGTGATTATGATCGAACACAATATGGACGTGATCAAGGTGGCAGATCATATTATCGACCTCGGTAAGGAGGGAGGGATCGGGGGTGGCGATATTATTGCCACCGGTACTCCCGAAGAAGTGGCACATGTAGCTGACAGCTATACAGGTCAGTGCCTGAAGGATGAATTGGAAACCATTCATGGTTGAATGCCCCCATTCAGTATTCTTTTTATTATATTGCTGTATATTTTTTAATGTATTGAATTACCATGAGCTCTAGCGAAGACAAAATTAAAAAGGCGTTCAGTGAAAAAAACTGGAACGAGATCAAAACATCCGACAGCTGGCAGATCTTCAAGATCATGGCCGAGTTTGTTGAGGGCTTTGAAAAGCTGGCTTCCATCGGTCCCTGTGTATCTATCTTTGGGTCGGCACGAACAAAGGAAGAAAATGAATACTACCAGCTTGCAGTCGATATTGCATATAAACTTACACAAAGCGGGTATGGCGTGATTACGGGCGGAGGTCCCGGGATCATGGAGGCGGCTAACAAAGGGGCCAGGAAAGGAAACGGAAAAAGTGTGGGGATCAATATACACCTGCCTTTTGAACAGTTTTCAAATCAGTATATTGATCATGACAAACTGATCACCTTCAAACATTTTTTTGTTCGTAAAGTGATGTTCCAGAAATACGCCCAGGGGTTTATCGTACTTCCTGGTGGTTATGGGACCTTCGATGAATTCTTTGAGTCGGCTACCCTTATCCAAACCGGCAAAATCGGCAGATTTCCCATCGTACTTGTCGGGAAAGAGTACTGGCAGGGATTGATGGACTGGATCGAGGACAAGGTGATGGATGAGCAGAAAAATATCAGTCCCGAAGATACCCGTCTGCTGACCCTCGTAGATACATCTGACGAAGCGGTAAATGTGATCAATGAATTCTACAGCAAGTATTTGCTGAGTCCCAACTTCTGAGCACCGGGCTCTTTTCCTGTTAGTAACTAGGAGTGAAGATGCTTGAAATTTTCGTACCTTGCATTGAAAATTCAGAATGTTTATGAAAAAGCAGGTTGTTTTCGGGGTTTTCCTGGTTTTCCTGGTGTCATTTTTTCCACTCGCAGGACAGGGTGGGGAAGTGAGCTTCCGCCTTGATGCGCCTGAAAGTGTGGTTGCCGGAGAAGACTTTGAGGTTGAATTGATTTTCTGGAAAGGCGAGCTTGAGGATTATTCAAGATTTTCCCAGGAGTTGCCCGAAGGATTTACTGCTACCAATGTTTCATCTCCCAATGCCGATTTTTCCTTTTCAGACCAGCGGGTGAGGATCATCTGGCTGAAGCTTCCCAATGAGGATGAGATCCAGGTAAAGTATACCATCAGTGTAGATGAAAGACTCAGCGGACAGCTGGAGCTGACAGGGACCTTTGCCTATGTGGTGGACGGTGAAAGGGCCTACATCAGCCTTCCGCAGCCAGGGATCGTTAATATCCTGCCCAATCCGGAGATGGATCCATCCCTGGTGGTGGATATCAGCGAATTTCCTGAAATGCTCAGGCAGGCTGAGGTTGGAATACCCGGTAAGAAGGCTTATGCACAAGTGATCCGTCAGGAGCCTGTGAAAGAACCGAATGGGCTGGTATACGTTAATCTGTTGATCAAAACCCCGGCAGGATCCGGGTTTCTTAAGCTGGAGGAGACCATCCCAGGAGGGTATTCATTTGAATCCCTGAGTGCCAATGGTGCAGTCGTCTCACAAGCTGCCTCACTGGCAAGGTTTGTATGGATGCGGCCCCCGCAGCAGTCTCATTTTACGATCCGGTACCGCCTGGTGCCCATTCTTGAAGAGGAACAGCAACCCGTAGAGATTGAAGGCACCCTCTCTTTTACTGAACAAGGTGCTACGAAGATGGTGAATATTAAACAAGTGGATGTTGATCTTACATCGCTGGACACTGATCAGCAACTGGCGTTACTCAGGACAGGTGCGGCAGGTTCATCTGGAGGCTCTTCTTCAATGTCAGAGACAGGTGAAATGTCAGAGACGGGTGAATTTTCAGAGACGGGAAGTGCTACAGGCATTCAGCCTGTTGAGGAAGGTACGGATCAACCCCCGATGCCCTCTTCAATTAACGGAATACCTGCACTTCAGCCAGGGACAGGCATTGTTTTCAGGGTACAGGTCGCGGCGGTCCGGCAACCCAGTGACCCCGGATCATCCTTTGGGGACAGCCCGCTGCTTCAGGATGTAAAGGTTGAAGTGATCAATGGGTGGTACAAATATACCGTTGGTCCGGCTGCCAGCTACGAGGCAGCTGAACGCATGAGGGACAGGATCAATAGCCAGGCAGAAACAGTATATGATGCATTTGTCGTTGCTTACCGGGGTGGACAACGTGTGCCTGTTGAGGATGTATTGTAGTTATGAACGAAAATAATAAATATAGGTGGGCCTAAAGCTGCAGCATATTATGGTGTTGATGCTCCTGTCTTCAGGGTTGGCAATCCAGTCATTCTCCCAGGAGCACCTGGATGATTATCCACGGCGGCAATACGCTGATACGACCCATTCGATGTACATGCCCCGGCTTTCGATTGGCTATGGCGCTTTGAATTTCATTGGAGATGTGCGCAGCAGCTCACGTCTTCCTGTTGTGGGCAATCCCGCGTACCGTCTGAATATCTCAACGTTCATTGATCAACAGCACTACTTTGCAGCAAATTTCTATTTTCTGAGTGGAACCCTCAGGGGCGAACAGCATTCTGTTACAGATCTTTCCCAGAACCTGAACTTCACATCCAGTATCTATAGCATCGGTGTCACCACGCGCTATGATTTCGGGCACCTGATCAATAGAAATATGAAGTTACGACCCTATGCAGCATTAGGTATCGAGCATTTGCTTTACAACTCAAAAGGGGACCTGTATGATGCACAAAACAGGTTTTATTATTACTGGCCGGATGGCACCATCAGGAACATACCCGCAACTGAAAACGGACCTGCTCTTCCGCTGCACCGGGATTACCTGTATGATACTGATTTGCGGACTTTCGAAAGCGAAAGTTATGGGTTGGGTGATTATAACCAGCGCTCTTTTAGTATCCCCTTTGAAATTGGTTTTTCACTGGAACTCTCGGAGCGGGTCGCTGCCAGCCTGGGAACTGAATACCATTACACCTTTACCGATTTCATCGATAATGTTGCAGCTGAAGGCACACATATACAGGGGAACAAAGGCAATGATGGTTTCTTTTTCACCCATTTCACGATGCACTTTGACCTGTTCTCAACTCCCGGTGACCAGGCAGATGGTCTGGATGATACTGATCCTGAAGTGGAAGCTTTCTTTTTTGATGACGAGGATGGTGACCTCATAGCAGATGTTGCAGACCATTGTCCGGGAACCCCTCCCGGTGTGCTTGTGGATACCCTTGGTTGTCCGATTGACAGGGATAATGACGGCGTGCCGGATTATCTTGATGAGGAGCCGGATTCTGAATTTGGTGCATGGGTAAATGAGCAGGGGATAACTATAGGGGAAGAGGAGTTCCTGGCACAGCTGCATCGCGATACGGCACTCAACAGGGAAGACCTGGACCGTTATATGCAATTGATCCGGGACCGTTTCGTTGAGCGAAGTGTTGTTGATATCCCGGAAAAATTTGTAGCGCTGGATACGGATGAAGATGGATATATATCCTTTGAGGAGCTATTGAAGGCGATTGATGAATATTTTGATTTCGAAGTAGACCTTTCACTTGAAGAACTCCGGCAGGTCAATGAATTCTTTTTCTCGCAATAGCATCGTTGAAGTTCAAATGGTCCCCTGAATAAAGGTGATTTTATAGTATTACCACAGAAAAATCAGGGTCTCTCAGAGTTAGCAGCAATCCTGAATGATGCGATCCTTTCGTTGCTATTTGATCTTTTGCATCCTTTCCATCTGGCGCTGGGTATCTTTTCGTTTGATGGTCTCACGTTTATCATACTGCTTCTTTCCACGTGCAAGCGCAATCTCGATCTTTGCCAACCCCTTCTCATTGATAAAAATCCTTAATGCCACGATCGTCAGCCCGGATTCCTTTACCTTACGCAAAAGCTTGTTCAGCTCCTTCCTGTTCAGCAACAATTTCCGTTCCCGTCCCGGTTCATGATTATTGTAACTGGCCCATGCATATTCTGCGATTTGCAGTCCCCTGACGTACAATTCATTTTTATGGAAAATACAATATGAATCAGAAAGGCTGACTTTGCCCATCCTGATGGATTTGATCTCAGTTCCCTGGAGTTGTATACCGGCGATGTATTTTTCGATCAGTTCATAATCAAAATACGCCTTTTTGTTCTTTATGTTGATCCTGTTTGCCATATTGCCTGGATAGTGGTTGTAAAAACATGTAGTTTTCTTTCAAGGACTAGATAGCGGCAAATGTAGTAAACTCCTGTATTATTTCACTATAGAGAAGGGTGTATAATTCCGAAAAGAGGATGAAACTGGTGATCATGATCAGCATGGCCAGCACGGTAAACTGGATCCGCTTTCCGGTGGGAATCCTTGTCATCACCGTGGTTCCGGCATGGAAAAGCAGTCCGGAGTAAAACCCAAAGAAAATAAGAAAGATCAGCGTGGGGAAAAGCTTAAGCAGGCCAAGGACCAAAAAAAATGGGAGCTGTGAATAGGTCGATAGCGCGTAATAGTTTGACTGCCTGTCATCAGCAGCAATGTTCCTTCCAAGCAGGGTGATGGTTTTCCCCGATATGTAGATGTGCGTGAACATCAACAGGAAGACGATGACTGCATTGATCATCACATACAGCAAGGAATTGATGGGGTCTGAGATATGTGAAATCACAGATCCGACGAGCGCCAGTAATGCAATAAGCAAGGAAACTGTCACAACAAAGCCCCGGTTGATCAATGCAACATGGGGATCTTCCTCTGTAATACGTTTGAATTCCGAGGAGGGATCGATCAACAGGTTCTTACTTCGTATGAAAATGCTTTTATAGCTCATGCAGTTCTGTAAACATATTAAATATACGAATCTTTCTTCTTATCATTGCATAAAACGATGACATTTGTCGTCTGCTCTAAAATGATCTTGTGATCTATATATATCTTTTTTAATGCACATAACGATTCATCATTATTTTTAGGACATGGCTGCAGCTTTTGATCTTATTACCATTTTAGGACACACTGCAGGAGGGAAGACCGCTGTTGCAGCGCAGACAGCCTATGCCCTGGGGGGTGAGGTGATCAGTGCGGATTCCAGGCAGGTATACCGGGGTATGACTATCGGAACGGGAAAGGATCATGACGATTACATGGTAAACGGAGTGCGGGTTCCTGCGCACCTGCTGGACATCCGGGATGCCGGACAGGAGTACAATGTATATGAATTTCAGAAAGATTTTGTTTCTGTGTACACCCGTTTGAAGGAAGCAGGAAAGGTGCCGGTAATGTGCGGGGGCTCCGGTATGTATATTGAATCCATTCTCAGACAATACGAGATGTTACCTGTGCCCGTAAATGAAACGCTGAGACAAGCGCTTGAGGATAAGACCCTGGATGAACTTACAAAGATGCTCCGCAGGTACCGTAATTTGCATAACCAGACCGACATCACTGTAAAGAAGCGTGCTATCCGTGCGATAGAGATCGCTGTCCATATGGAATCTTCAGGAGATGATGCACTTGAAATACCCAGCATGAATTCCCTGACCATCGGGATCAGTCATGACCGGGAGGTGCGCAGGGAAAGGATCACACGCCGGCTCAGGATCAGGCTGCAGGAGGGAATGATCGATGAGGCCAGGGCATTGCTTCAACAAGGAGTAAGTCACGAGAAGCTTGAATACTATGGACTGGAATACAAATATCTTTCACGGTATCTTGCCGGGAAGATCACATATGATGAAATGTTCAGCCAGTTGAACACGGCCATTCATCGCTTTGCCAAGCGGCCGATGACCTATTTCAGGGGGATGGATCGAAGGGGTATTCCCATCACCTGGTTACCAGGGGATGCTCCGCCAGCCAAGACTGCCGGAAAGATCGTTGAGATCTTTAATCAACCGGGTTGATCACTTAAATTGCCAGGAAATGTCGGTGATATAATAGATGAGCCCGGCGGCGATCAGCAGGTTGATACCTGTGAACAGGTAGTTGTAGGCAACACGCCATGATTTCACACTTCGCCTGATCATGATCCCAACATTGGGAATGAAGAAAGCCAGTATGGCGAAGACGGTAAACACATTCAGTATTTTCTCTTCTGTCGCTTCTTCAGTTGGTTCCGATGTAATGGAGAAGAAAAGCACAAGATAAGCAAGCAACATAAAAGCAGCCAGGTAAATGAGATAGCTGGTCTTCAGGCTGATGGTGGAAACCGGGCGTTTGCGGTGTAACCTGAAGGGTTTCAGGATAATGATCGCAATGACGTATACCAGCAGGAATGCAGTGATAAATATAAAATGCAATAAAAAATTCATAACAGGCTGATCATTAGCATACGCCAAGTTATAAAATTGATTGCATTCTTCCTATTCTTCAATCTTCTTCATTTTCTCTTTGATCTTTCCTTCCAGTTCTTCCGAGAGTTCGGGATTGTCCTTCAGTAGCAGCTTCACTGCATCGCGCCCCTGTCCCAGCCTGGTTTCTCCATAACTGAACCAGGAACCGCTTTTCTTTAATATGTCAAGATCAACACCAAGATCAATGAGTTCTCCGGTCTTGGAGATTCCCTGTCCGTACATGATGTCAAACTCCGCTTTCCTGAAGGGGGGTGCCAGTTTATTCTTCACAACTTTCACCCGGGCACGGTTGCCCTGTATATCCTCGCCATCTTTAAGCTGTCCGATCCGCCTGATGTCCAGCCTGACAGAGGAATAGAACTTCAGCGCATTTCCGCCCGTCGTTGTTTCAGGGTTTCCAAACATCACGCCGATCTTTTCTCGCAGCTGGTTGATGAAGATACAGGTGGTATTGGTCTTGCTGATATTTGCAGCCAGCTTTCGCAGTGCCTGTGACATCAATCTTGCCTGGAGTCCCATTTTCGATTCGCCCATTTCTCCTTCAATCTCCGCTTTGGGCGTCAGTGCTGCAACCGAGTCGATGACGATGATATCTATGGCTCCTGAACGGATCAGGTGATCGGCGATCTCCAATGCCTGCTCACCATTATCAGGCTGCGAGATGTAGAGATTTTCAATGTCCACACCTAATTTCTGGGCATAGAACCTGTCGAAAGCATGTTCTGCATCGATGAATGCTGCAATGCCCCCGCTTTTTTGTGCCTGGGCGATGGCATGGATCGCCAGGGTTGTTTTTCCTGAAGATTCAGGCCCGTAGATCTCAATGACCCTTCCGCGCGGGTAACCGCCCACCCCGAGAGCGACATCCAGGCCGATGGATCCACTTCCAATAACAGGTACATCAACTATGGCTTTATCCCCCATTTTCATAATGGTTCCTTTTCCATAGCCTTTTTCAATCTTATCCAGCGTTAGCTGCAAGGCTTTCAGCTTTTCCTGGTTGTCATTCTTCTGATTGCTCATAGTGTTTTTACCTGTTAATGTGTTTTATCCTTCTAAAATCTGGTCTGAATGCTCTTTTGTGTTTACCTTATCAATGATATTGTCAATGATGCCATCCTCGGAGATGACGAATGTTTTTCTCAGGACCCCCTTGTATGTTTTGCCGTACATTTTCTTTTCTCCCCAGGCATTATAGGATTCCAGTATTTTTTTATCAACATCTGAGAGCAGCCTGAACGGCAGGTCAAATTTTTTGATGAAATTCTGGTGTGACTTCTGACTGTCCGGACTTACGCCGAGAATCTCGTATCCCTGTGCAATGAATTTATCGTAATTGTCCCGGAGATCACAAGCTTCAGCAGTGCATCCGGGGGTATTGTCCTTGGGATAAAAGTACAATACCAGTTTTTTACCATCGAAGTCGTCCAGTGAGACCATATTTCCATCCTGATCCGGTGCTGCAAACTTGGGTGCCGGCTCGCCAATCTTTAATTCAATCATAGCTAAAAGTGTTTTGTAAAATTATAAAGTTTCAAATTAATTCAGGGGTGTTAAGTGTTTTGTTTATTAACAATTCGCCGCGAAAAAGAATGAATTTTAATTTGTATTTTTGGTCATTCTGAAAGCAGGCGGTTCAACCGGTAAAACGTTTAAAAAGGCAATATGTTTAGAACATCGAAACCACTTTATCTCATCTCCCTTGTTTGTGTGCTGTTGATTTGCAATCACGGTCTGTCGGGGCAGGTTCCCGAAAATGAGGTGCAGGATATGAGACAACAAGCCATGAGGCAGTATGAAGAAGGCAACTATGCCGAAGCAGGGGAGATTTTTACGCAGCTTATACGCGCGTTTCCCAGGGATGCCATGTACCGGTATTATGCGGGGATCTGCAAAATGGAACAGGGCAGGGACCTTGACGAAGCAGTGGAAATGTTGTACTATGCATCGACAAGGGGGGTGCCTGAGGATGTATATTATTATCTAGGTGAAGCCTACCGGAGAATGTACGATTTCGAGCGGGCCAAAAAATATTTTATCACTTTTGACAGGGAGGCTCCACGCAGCATGACAAGGGAGTACAATTCAAAGCTTCTGATCCGCTCGATTCATACTGCAATGCAACTTACATCGAGCTACAATCCATACGAGGTTCAGAATGTTACATTCATCGACATGCAGGATCCTGGACAGATGCAGCAGATAAAAATGAAAGGAGGCAACCTTTCGATTAAACCGGAATTGTTTTTTTCCGAACAGGAAAATGTTGAGGACCTCAATGCGTGGATGTTTATGCCAAGGGTCCTTTCCAGGGGACAAAAAATATATTTTGCCGGGTTGGATCGCAAAGGCAGGGACGGGTTCCAGATCATGCAGGCCAGGTATGGCAACACAGGAAAGTGGACCGACATCGGAGCTGTTGATGCGTTGAATACTGACGGGGATGAGATATTGCCCTATTTTGACCCGGTGGGGAAGGACATCTATTTTGCCTCTGACGGAAAAGAGGGCATAGGAGGATTCGATCTCTACAGGTCACATTACGATGAAGAGCGTGACCAGTGGTCTGAACCGGTCAGCCTTGGTTTCCCGGTAAATTCTGCATTTGACGATTACCTGCTGCTGCCAGGGACCGACCTGGGTATGGTGACCTTCTTTTCAGCACGGCAGTCGAGTGATACATCTGTGACCGTGTACAGGGTTCACCTCAGCGAACCAAAACAGTCACTTGCTTCCAACACACCCCGGGAGATCAGGAGAATTGCGAACCTCGATAATGTGGCTTCTCAAATGATGGAGGAATTTGAAGCATCCGCTGAAATGCTTGCTGCCAATGAAGCTGATGACGAAGCTGATCATGGAACTGATGCAGCAGCAGGGGTCGGGACTTCCCGGGGAGAAAACGCAACTAGCCTCTCTGGACCATCGCAGGAAAGCCAGGAGAGGGAACGTAAGCCTTCAGATGTGCCTGTGAAATTGCCTCGCTCCGGATCAGTGGATTCTGTCTACCAGGCGCTGATCGGATCAGCGTTGCGGCACCAGGCAGCTTCAGATTCCCTTACTGAACTGGCTACTGCAGCCCGGATCAGGGTGCGTGAATCCGATGATCCAAATGAGAAATGGCTGAATCAGAGACAGATCATGGTTTGGGAGCGAAAAGCGACCGGGGAACAGCAGCAGGCAGACCGCTTTTTTGTGAAGATCGAAGATTACCAGCAGGCATTGCCGCCTTCGGTCCTTGAAAAGGATACTGTGATCAATGATATTACCGTTTACAGGTATTCAGAAAGCAGCGGTGAAAGCGATAAGGAGGCTGTCAGGCCTGATGTGGAAGAGAAAGCAAAAGCTGTATTCAGCAGTAGCGGAGGGAAACAGGTGCCGGGTAAAAATATAGCAGGCAAAAAGGAAGATGATGACGGGACACAATCACAGGATGCTGGAGCAGCAAACTCCATCCCGCTGGATGTTCCCCTTCCTCGTGGCACCCTCTACAGGATCCAGATGGGCGTCTATTCCAGTGAGGTGGATCCTTCCATTTATGATGGGATTACACCAATTACGGCCATGACAGATGAGGAGCGGAACCTCATCTTCTATTATGCCGGTGACTTTCGAACTTATGATGCAGCCAGGGATGCCCTTCCAGGTATCAGGGCCAAAGGTTTTCCCGATGCTTTCATCGTTTCGTGGTTCAATGGAGCGAAAATGTCAGCCGAAAAAGCCCGTAAGCTGGAAAAGTGATATCAGACAGGTTGCAAAACTTTTTAAATGCTGTGCAGTAAGATTTGACAGAATTCATTCGACAGAATCGAAAAGAATATAATTTCTTTTTATATATTTGATCAGATTACATTTTTTATGGACAGTAACTTTTCCGGCAATCCGAATAAAAAGGGCTCTGATCAGGGACAATCTGAGAAAAGATCAGTGCTGGTGCTTCATAACGACGATGTCAATACATTTGAATTCGTGATGGAGACCCTGGAAGAGGTTTGTGACCATTCCACGACGCAGGCCGAGCAATGTGCCACGATCACACATTATAACGGAAAGTGCGAAATTCTGAATGGTGAATTCAGTGAACTTAAACTTGTCAGGAAAGAATTGATCGCACGCGGACTGAAGACAACCATAGAATAGTTACATACCATGACCGGCATCATCATACTGATCGTCCTTGGAATCCTGCTCTTTGTGATCGAGTTTCTCCTGGTTCCGGGCATTACCGTGGCAGGAGTAGGCGGTTTGGTACTTACTGTGCTGGGTGTATATAAAGCGTTTGAGGATTACGGTACAGCAACAGGGGTTTGGTTCCTGATCGGAACCTTGTTGCTCAGTGTTTTTGTGATCGCTTTCTCGCTCCGCGCAAGAACCTGGCGCAGGTTTATGCTGAATACCAACGTGGAAGGAACCGTTGATGAGTCGACCTGGTCGGAGGGGATCAAGCCCGGCGATGTGGGCGAGGCGATGACCCGGCTGAATCCCATCGGCAAGATTATGATCAATGATGCGGTCAGGGAGGCCAAATCCATCGAGGGATACATCGATGCACACAGTAAAGTGGAAATAGTATCTGTAAAAGGATCGCATTTAACAGTAAAACCAAAAAAATAAAAATGATTATGGATTATTCGTGGATTATTATAGTGGTGGCCAGTATCATTGGCCTGTGGATTATTCTTTATTTTATCCCGATCGGACTGTGGTTCACCGCACTGTTATCCGGCGTCAGGATCTCGTTGTTGCAGCTTATCCTGATGCGCTGGAGAAAAGTGCCGCCTACCGTGATTGTCAGATCGATGATCGAGGCCCACAAGGCCGGGTTGTCAGAGATCAAGCGGGATGCACTTGAGGCGCATTACCTCGCCGGCGGACATGTCGAACAGGTGGTGCACGCGCTGGTGTCGGCCAACAAGGCCAACATCGATTTGGGCTATAATATGGCCACGGCTATTGACCTGGCTGGGAGGGATGTACTTGAGGCAGTGCAGATGTCTGTAAACCCGAAGGTGATCAACACGCCCCCGGTTACTGCAGTAGCAAAAGACGGGATCCAGCTGATTGCCAAAGCACGAGTTACGGTACGTGCTTCCATCAAGCAATTGGTAGGTGGTGCCGGTGAAGAGACCGTTCTGGCCCGAGTGGGTGAAGGGATCGTATCCTCCATTGGATCCGCCATTTCACATAAGGAAGTGCTTGAGAATCCGGATTTCATTTCGCGGATAGTCCTCGACAAGGGACTGGATGCAGGAACTGCGTTCGAGATTCTTTCTATTGATGTAGCAGATATTGATATTGGAAAGAACATTGGTGCTGTATTGCAGATGGACCAGGCCAATGCCGATAAGAACATCGCCCAGGCCAAGGCCGAGG
>CAZPTO010000029.1:0-15996 GCA_964589155.1 uncultured Bacteroidaceae bacterium
AGTTGTGATATCTCTGCCGCTCTGTGATCGAGTCGTGGATTTTACGTCATTATTGCTATTCCTGTTGGAATTATCCCTCATGCTGTTGCCACGTGAATCACGGTTGTGCGGATCCTGGTTTCCCCGGTCCCTGGCATTGTTATCGGGCCGGTCATTGCCATAATGATTGCCCCTGTCGCCGGAGCTCCTGTCCGTTGCATTGCGTTCGACATTTGAGCGATCGCGTGTATTTCGATCTGAGCTATTGTCAGTACTTTGCGTAGAAACATTACTTCGCGTACGCGTTACGCCCTGGCCGGTTGCGCCCCTGTTCTGCTTGGGATCGTTAATGGTCTTGGATCCGGCATCTGTGGTCCTGTTTCCGCGGGTGGCAGATGCACCGGCTGCACCTGACCTGCTCCTGTACCTGGGATCATTTCCACTGGCATCAGTTTTTCGACTCTGCGTTCTGCTGGTAATGCCGCTGGAATATCCATATGTGGAACGGTTGGAAAGGCTGCTGTTATAGAATCTGCTGTACCTTCCGCCCGCAGCATATTTGGGTGACCTGTAGGCAGTGCGATTGTAGTAATTATAGTATCCACCGTAATAGCCACCATAATAACTGCCATAATAGCCACCATAATAACCACCATAATAGCCACCATAATAGCGGGAAGCATAACCCGGGTAATAATAGTCATGATATCCATACCCGTAACCATACGGGGAATAGAAAGAAGAATAGAAGGGATCATAATATCCATAGGGATTGTACCTCCAATGCGACCTTGCATAATAGGGCGAACCCCATCCTAATCCAAAACCATAGGGCATGCCACTATAGAAATACCTATCGGTATAAAAGGGATCATAATAATCCCACCCATAAAATTCATCCGAGAACCTTCTGATCCTGGAGGAATAGTAATAATCGTCGGTATCGTAATAGTAGTTATTGTTGATGATCACGGACTCTCCGGATGTTTCTTCAACATATTCATCCTGATAGACCGCTTCGCTTTCCTCCGGTTCATAACCTGTCTCAGAAAGCGCGCCCTCCATTTCAAGCCTGTACTTTTCGTAATCAGACAATGCTTCATAATTGATGGTATCCTCCTGGTACAATGGGGTCGACTTCATGACCGCCTCGGGTGTGTAGGCTGCATCGGCCGACACCACTGGCTGTGGTGAAGCATCTGCCGGATTATAATATACATCCTCGTATTCGGTGTAGGTCGTATACCCGGCAGAGCCACAGGAAGCCAGTATGAAAGCTGCACTTGAAAGTATGATGGTTAAAGTTTTCATGATTAATCCTCCTGCAATTAAGTTTTGTTCTTTTACTATTAAGTGTCTCAAATCCCGTGCCAAATAATTGCGCTCACAGAATAATTCGGGCAAGCCCATCCTTACTCTATCAATTGGCAATATAAGAAATATTTTGGCTTCTTCCCCGCAAGTTTTCACAATCCCCGGGTATTGTCCTCACATAGATTATTGACTCCAGCCGGGCAGGGAAATGGAGAACTGATAATTGGATGCATTGTACAGGGGATTCCGCCTGGGATGATATACCCTTCCCTGTCGTGGTGCACCACCCTGTGTATACACCCAGATCTCATGCTGGTCCCAGGTGATAATCTCGTCGCGGTAATCTCCGTCAAGGTCAATGACCGCATTGCACAGATCCGGGTGACCATCGTCAGGGAAAGCTACGGCAAGCTTTCCGGATCCATTGAACATGCCGCCATCGCCCGGGTTGGTATTGAGAAGAAAATACTCTTCACCGTCGCCTTTCCAATTGACCGGCAGGCACATACTACCATATGAACCGGGCTCGAAAGCGTGGTAGATATTTCCTTGTGCATCATAAAAGTGAATGATCCCCTGGCTCCCCCAAAAGTTGACTGTAACCATCTCAAGCCCTGGCAGGTCTGACCGGAAATTGGCAATGGAAGCATTCTGAATATGCCCTACAGGCTTGTGCGCCAATACATTCCCTTGCAAATCAAGGATCATTGCCCCCCAATCACCTGCTCCATAGATGATCCTGAGTGCTGTATCGCCTGGTTGACCAATGGCAGCGATCCCAACAGCATTGGCAGTTCCCCCGGTCTCTGTCTCGCGGCTCCAGATAAAAGATCCATCATCATCAATAAGGGAATAGCCTACCGCAATCTCATCTTTACCATCGTTATCCGTATCGTAAGCATAAGGATAATGACCTGTATCGCAGCTGGCTGTCCATATCAGCTGCAAATGCTCATCATATATCCAGATATTCCGGAAGCGATCCTTAATGAGCATATCACTATCACGCCCCTTTCCGCTTACATCGCAAAAAAGGATCGCATTACCCAGAATACGTTCATACATGTATCCCGGCTCCAGTGAATTGGGGGTTCTGACACGACGTAGTAGTTTTCCGCTTTTTCCATCTACGACATTGATCCAGAAATCCATCGTGTAAATAACCTCTCGCTGACCATCACCATCCATATCGTGGATCTGGAAAGCAACATCACCGGCAGACAAATGATTATCAGGATCTGGTTCCCCTTTTTGCCAGAGAAGTTCACCAGAAAAGGTCATTGCCGTTAAGCAAGTCAATTCTGCGTAATTATTTCCAGGACCTTTTTGACGGGTCTGACCAATCAGCAGGTCTGCCTCCCCGTCACCATTGAGATCTCCAAACCTGATGTTACGGCCAGTTCCAAACCCTTCAGTGGAAACCTTATTCCAGATGACCGGTATAGGATTTTCATTGATACGCATGGCCCGGTCCCCTGTGATATTTCTCAGATAGCGATTCATTTTGCGCTTTTCCCTGTTCAGTGTAGTCACCTTCATATCATAGAATTCTGCAGGCACATCGCTCAGGAAACCTACCTTGCCCCGTTGGTAATTTTGGTCCTCCGCCACCATACTCAACGAATCATTCAACAATGTATAAATGCGGTTTTGCTTAATGGATACCTCGCCCTTATAGGTCGATCCAACCTGCCATTTGAAGGGGGTAGAAAAAAGTATTTCCTCATAGGGCCTGTGGGGAGCGGTTGCATGACGAACCATTTTCAACAGGAGTTTATTGCCTTCCATGCCGTAGTAATAGTAGCGCCGGTCGTCCTGGTATTTGAATACTACACCACACTGGTCATGTAACTGAAGGGGACTGAAACTGAATTCGATCTTGTAGTCGTGCCAGATGCTATCCCCGGCAATGATTATCGGGTGCGTATAGGGATGTGCAGGATCGAGAAAAGCGTCCACTGCATGATAATTCTGTCTCAAATAATTTCCATCTGCACTCCCTACAATTTCCCAGGCCTTCTTGTATTCCTGCTGACTGCCATAAGCTGATACGGACCAATCACCAAGCTGACCCGCTCCCTGGATGTAGTGATACTGCGTGAGTTGGCCAGCCGAAGTAGAGATAACTCCTGTGGGCAGCGTATCAAAACCATCTTCAAAAAGAACAGTCTGTGACAGGTTACCGGTACATGAAAGCAGCATCAGTGGCAGGAGCAGCCAGATATTCCTGAGGCTGGCATATGGAGTGGTTCGCAGTATCATTCCTGGTGTAAATATACGATTTTATGCATCCGCTATACAAATATTGTCCTTAATCAATGTTCTGTGACAGTAGTCCCAGGTGGTACTGCCATCATCAAATGAATTTGAATTATTCGTATCTTATTCTGCTTTCTTTAATATATTTACCACTTGTAAGGAAAGAACCATTATGCGCCAGCTGATCATAATAATATCTTTAATTCTGACACAAGTTGCTATTGGTCAGAAACCTATGGTTCTTTCTGAATACCTGAACAGGGAGTTGCTGAAGGATTACCATATATATTTTTACCACGATCAGGATTGTCAATTCGATATTTCAGCGGTGTATTCACCCTATTACAGCGATAAATTCCAGCGTTTTGACCTGAGCGACGATTCGCTTGGACTAAATAAAGAAGTCATTCAACCAGGAGACTGCCTCTGGTTCCGTTTTGTTTTTGATAACCGGTCACACGATAAAATAACCTATCACCTCCAACCGGGTCTGTACAATATTGTAGGGGAATATATTCTCTACCAACGTTTGCCTAACGGACTGATCACGCAGCGAAAGGCAGGATTCAGCATGGATCCGACTAAAAAGGATGTGAACATCAGCGGATCGGACGACATGCGGTTTTATATCAACCCGGGCCGCACGGACACAGTCTACCTGTATTCTAAAATCATCGAAGAGACTTCGATCCCTGAAATGACTTTCACGGTTTCTTCGCATGACAATGTCCTTAAAAAGGATAAACTGAAAAGGATTACTTTTGGGTTCTTTTTCGGAATCATGTTGATCATGATCCTCTATAATCTTACGATATTCCTCCAGGTAAGAGAGAGGAGCTACCTCTATTATATCCTTTACATCATTGCCTTTATCGCCTTTTTTGTGAACAAGGAAGGATATATATATGAAATACTACAACCATTTACTGTCGAACCGCTCAATGTTCTCCTGCTGGAAATATTCCTGCTGTGTTTCCTTCTGCTTGGCCGGGCTTACCTGGATACCAGGAAGAATCTCAAGATCTGGGATCAGATACTGTTGATGGGTATTGGATTCATTTCCATCGGCCTGTTGCTGCAGCTGGTATTGCTGGCGCTGAGTTCCAATGGTATTGAGATCCCATATCTGCTGACAGTTTTACTGCTTTCGCTAAATATTATCTCCGGGATTGCCTCACTTTCCCTTATGATCATGCCCGCTTTTATTTTGCGGAAAAAAAAATTCGCCCCTGCTACTTATTTCCTTATTGCAAACGTGTTCCTGATTCTCGGATTCATCTTATCCCTGAAATTCACTCACGTACCGGTGGTGGGGAAACACTGGCTTGAACTGGGGGTTACCCTGCAGATCGTCACCTTCTCTGTAGGCCTTGGAGGAAAGATCAACTTGCTAAAACGTGACCGCGAGATTGCACAGCAAAGGATCATCATGCAACTACGTGAAAACACTGCCCTGAAAGACAAGGTTAACAGGGAACTGGAGGACAAGGTGCGTGAACGAACCAAGGAGATCAGGTTGCAGAAGGAGCAGATAGAGAAGCAAAACAAAGAGATCAAATACAGTTTCGATTATGCAAAAAGGATCCAGAGTACGGTGCTTCCTCCTGTGGATGTATTTGAAAACCTCTTCGCCGAACACTTCATTCTCCTCAAGCCACGGGATATTGTGAGTGGAGATTTCTACTGGATATCCCAGAGAGAAAACAAAGTGTTTATCACTGCTTCAGACTGTACCGGTCATGGTGTACCTGGATCACTGATGAGCATGCTCGGCATTACTATGTTGCATGAGATCGTGAATGAAAAGGATTTTAATCAGTCTGACCTGATACTGAACGAACTGAGGGTCAGTATAGCCAGAACGCTCAAACAGGAAGGCAAACCCGGTGAGCAGAAGGATGGGATGGACATGGTGATGCTGATCTACGACAGGACCACCCGCAAACTTGAATTCTCGGGAGCGAATAACCCGATGTATATCATCAGGGATAAAAAAATGATCGAATACAAAGGGAACAATATGCCGGTAGCATACTACGATAATATGACGGCTTTTACGCGGCATACCATCCAGCTGGAAAAGGGCGACAGGGTGTACCTGTTCACCGATGGATTCCCGGACCAGTTTGGCGGACCCAATGGCAAGAAATTCAAATACAAGCCATTCAAAGAGCTGTTGATTGAAGTACATGAACGTCCCATGGAAGAACAGCGCAGGATCCTGCAGATGGTATTCGATGAATGGAAGGGCCACCTGGACCAGATCGATGATGTACTTGTAATGGGGCTGCGGTTCTGATTATTGCATTTCTCCCGGAACAATCTGCAATAGATGGTGAAAGATAGCTGCCAAAATCCATGCTGCTTCTCAGCAATTTTTATTTTCTTTGTATCCTGTTTTAAATAAATACAATTCATTCATGGCAAAGGTATTGACAAGCAAGTCTGAAAATTACGCTCAATGGTATAACGACCTGGTGATCAAAGCAGACCTGGCAGAAAATTCAGCCGTACGCGGGTGCATGGTGATCAAGCCCTATGGGTATGCCATCTGGGAAAAAATGCGTGACCAACTGGACCGCATGTTCAAGGCTACCGGTCATGAAAATGCCTATTTCCCGCTTTTCATACCAAAATCTTTTTTCAGCAAAGAGGCCGATCATGTGGAAGGCTTTGCCAAGGAATGTGCCGTTGTCACGCACTACCGCCTGAAAAACGACGATGTAAACGGCGGCGTGATGGTTGATCCTGAAGCGGCCCTGGAAGAGGAGCTCATTATACGTCCCACCTCGGAAACTATTATTTGGAATACCTACAGGAACTGGATCCAGTCGTACCGTGACCTTCCCATACTCGTCAACCAATGGGCCAACGTGGTCAGGTGGGAGATGCGCACGCGCCTGTTCCTGCGTACTGCAGAATTCCTGTGGCAGGAAGGGCATACTGCCCATGCAACGAAACAGGAAGCACTCGAGGAGACCGAACTGATGGTCAACACGTACGCTGATTTTGCGGAATCATATATGGCCATGCCTGTGCATATTGGCGTCAAAAGCGAATCTGAAAGATTTGCCGGTGCCCTCGAGACCTATTGTATCGAAGCATTGATGCAAGATGGAAAAGCATTGCAGGCAGGTACTTCACATTTCCTGGGGCAGAATTTTGCGAAAGCATTTGATGTGCAGTTCACCAGTAAGGAGGGAAAACTGGAATATGTCTGGGCCACTTCATGGGGCGTTTCAACGCGGCTCATGGGTGCCCTGGTGATGGCGCATTCGGACGACAACGGACTGGTTCTCCCTCCCAATCTTGCGCCCATACAAGTGGTAATCGTTCCAATCTACAAAGGTCCGGAACAGTTGAGCGGGATCAGTGAAACTGCGGAAAAGATTAAAAAATCACTTGAGGAGAAGGGTATATCAGTCAAATACGATAACCGCGACACCCATAAACCCGGCTGGAAATTTGCCGAATACGAGCTAAAAGGCGTTCCGGTCAGGCTGGCCATCGGACCCAGGGATGTGGAGAACGGCTCTGTGGAACTGGCCAGAAGGGATACCCTGGAAAAGCATGTATTACCACAGTCAGGCATCACGGAACATATTGAACAGCTGCTCGAAGAGATCCAGGAGAACATCTACAATAAGGCGCTCCGGTTCCGGACCGAGAACACCCACGAGGTCGATACCTGGGATGAATTCATGGATATTATCAATAGCAAGGGTGGATTTATTTCTGCCCATTGGGATGGGACACGCGAAACAGAAGAAAAGATCAAGGAACTAACCAAAGCATCCATCAGGCTGATCCCCATAGATGATTCCCCTGAAAAAGGCAAGTGCATATATTCCGGGAATCCCTCCGAACGCAGGGTCATCTTTGCAAAAGCCTATTAGCAGCGTTCAATTCCTGTTGGTGTATTAGTAACCATGCCTCAGTATCTACTTATGGAAATGTTTCAACATGCTTCTGAAAGTATTTCAGCAACATGTTTTTTCATTTTCTAATTGCCTTGAAATAAGCTAATTTTCGATTTTAAAAAATGTAACTAAAATGAATGTACTAAAAAGATCTGTCTGGCTGGTTTTTATCATGATGATGCTGGCGTCCTGTAACAATGAAATCCCGGAATATCATGACCTTTTTTCTGGTACTACACCGGTCATTGAGGTCGGGAATGAGACCATCAAACCATTTGTAGTATTTCTCGATATCGACCAGGAATATATCGTGTACCAGGAAACCAATGTTCCCTATGCAATCGAATATGAAACAGCCGACATGGTGCTGCTGGAAACTGACCTTGTGTTAAAGGATGACATTGAAATAAAAAAGATCTCCTATTCAAAATCTGAAGAGACTCTTATATTGGAGCTGGCGGGATTGAACCGCAACCTTGTACTTGAAAAATATGACCAGATGATCGAGCGAAAAGCAAATGAATTTGTCAGTGTAAGCCTAACTTCAGATATTTCCCATCTTTCAGAAAACCAGAAGGAGATGCTCTTGAAATTGTTCGAAGTTGCGGATATTATGGATGCGCTCTTCTGGGAAGAGGCATGCCCGCAAAAAGAGGAGATCCTTTCCGGGCTCTCGGACCCGGATGTTATCGAATTCTTTCACATCAACTATGGTCCGTGGGAACGGCTGAACGGAGATCTTCCCTTCCTCCCCAGTGTCGAAAAAAAACCTGAAGGGGCTGGTTTTTATCCCCCGGACATGACACGCGAGGAATTTGAAAAATTCGATGCGGAAGGCAAAAAGAGTCTGTATACCTTCATCAAAAGAAATGCAGCAGGAGCACTTGAAACAGTACCCTACCACGTGGCATTCGAAAACCAGGTTCAACAGGCTGCTTCCCTGTTGCTTGAGGCTGCTGACCTGGCTGAGGACGAAGGCTTTGAAAAATACCTCCGGCTCAGGGCCGAAGCACTGCTGACCGATGACTATCTCGCATCTGATATGGCCTGGATGGACATGAAATCCAATGCGATCGATTTTGTAGTAGGACCCATCGAAAATTACGAAGATAAACTCTATAATTATAAGGCTGCACATGAAGCCTTCATTCTGATCAAGGACAAGGAATGGAGTGAAAGACTCGCATACATCAGCTCCTTCCTTCCAGCATTGCAGAAATCCCTTCCTGTGCCTGAAGCATACAAAAAAGAAGTGCCGGGAAGCGATTCAGACCTGGGTGCATACGACGCAGTATATTATGCAGGCGACTGCAATGCATCGAGTAAGACCATTGCTATCAACCTTCCCAACGATGAGAGAGTTCAGCTTGCCAAGGGAAGCAGGAAACTGCAATTGAAAAATTCTATCAGGTATAAATTTGAAAAGATCCTGGTCCCCATCAGCAATGTACTCATTGCTGAAGACCAACGGGAATATATCAAATTCGATGCTTTCTTTGAAAATACAATGTTTCATGAGGTAGCTCATGGACTTGGGCTTAATAACACCATCAATGGCAAGGGCACCGTCAGGAATGCCCTGAAAGAACAATACAGTGCCATCGAAGAAAGCAAAGCGGATATTTTGGGACTGTTCCTGGTCACCAGGCTGACCGAAATGGGCGAAATGGGCGATAAGGAACTCATGGAGAATTATGTCACCTTCATGGCCAGCATCTTCAGAAGCGTGCGCTTCGGTGTGGCCAGCTCGCATGGCAAATCCAATATGATCAGGTTCTATTACTTCCAGGAGCAAGGGGCTTTTACCCGCGATGAAGCCACCGGCACCTACAGGATCAATTTCGAAAAAATGCAGGAAGCGATGAACAGCCTGGCAGAAAAAATCCTCGTCATGCAGGGCGATGGAAATTACAACGCAGCGAAGGAACTTGTTCAGGAAAAGGGATTTATCAGGCAGGATCTGCAGGACGACCTGGACCGCCTGGAAGCACTGAATATTCCCGTGGATATTAAATTTGAGCAAGGTCCTGAACTGCTCGGGTTATAGCACGAGGAACCTTTCCATATCAAACAGACCGTCCCGGATTCGGGACGGTTTTTTTATATTTACTTGATCTTTCGGGTAGTTCAAAACCAAATTTCTATCGTGGACTATCAAAATAGTTGCAAAAAACGTAACTTTCGGGTACCATGATCAGCAGATTCAAAGCATTTATCGACCAGAAAAGCCTCTGTAATGAACAGCAGCAGGTGATGTTGGCCCTTAGTGGTGGAGTGGACTCCGTGGTGATGACAGATCTTTTCTGCATGTCCGGCTATTCATGCATGGTATTGCACTGCAACTTCGGTCTTCGAGGCGCAGAGTCTGACGGTGACGAATCATTTGTCCGCTCCCTGGCAGCGAACTATGAACTTCCTGTATTTGTAAAAAAATTCGAAACATCCGCATATGCCGAGGAGAAGGGCATTTCTATTCAGATGGCAGCCCGGGAGCTGAGATACCAGTGGTTTTCCGAGATGGCTGACCAGCAACATGTGGAAGTGATCGCCACTGCGCATAATCTGAATGACGCTGTTGAAACAGTGCTTCTGAATATGAGCCGCGGCACAGGGATTCGCGGGCTTACCGGCATTCCCGTCAGGAATGGCAGGTACATACGTCCTCTTTTGTTTGCTACCCGGCCTGAGATAATGGACTACAGCCGACTGCACCATCTCAGGTACAGGGAGGACTCTTCGAATTCCAGTATCAAATACCAACGCAATAAAGTAAGGCACGAACTAATTCCTTTGTTTGAAGAGATCAATCCCGGATTTATCCGTACCATGGGTGAAAACATAAAACGCTTTGAAGATTCCCATGTGATTTACCGGGAGCGTGTGGAACAGGAAAAAGAAAGGTTGTTCAGTGAAAAGGGAACCCACGTTGAAGTGGACCTTGAGGGACTGCGCAAACTGCAGCCACTGGGTTCCTGGCTCTACGAGCTATTTAATGAATACGGATTTTCCATGGACCAGTGCCTGAACATCGAAAAAATTTTGAATTCACCCTCCGGAAAACAATTTATTTCCCCGACCTACAGGCTGTTTAAGGACAGGGAGAAATTACTGTTATTTGAAACAAAGGATGCTGCCTTTGAGCGCTACTATATCGATTCGCCCGGGAATACAGCGACGCTACCGTTTGCGATGGATATAGAGGTCCTTCCCCGGGAAGAAATCAATACCTTTCCTGATGACCGGAACATTGCACTCATCGACCTCGACAGGCTCAGTTTTCCTTTGATGCTCAGGAAATGGCAGCATGGGGACTATTTTTTTCCATTGGGTATGGATCAGATGAAGAAAGTGAGCGACTTTTTTATCGACAATAAAATTCCCGTCCCGGTTAAAAAAAACACCTGGATCCTGACCAGCGGAAGCAAAATTGTCTGGATCGTCGGGCAGCGCATTGATCACCGCTTCAGGATCACCGAATCCACCAGCCAGGTATTAAAACTACACCTGTATGAAGGAATGTTCATGAAGGCTGATAACCCTGATTGATATCAGGGTATATCTGCGAAAATTAAAGCGCTGGTGCCGTTTGCCAGGCAATGGTTTTTATGAGATCAACCAACGCTGCCAGGCATATTGATGCTTGTGCCGGTTGCGCAGTTATCGGGGCTTTTTGTCCGCGGAAGATTTCATACCGATGTTCGCACGCAGGTCCTCAAATAATGCATTGAATTCCGCCGGATCCCCCTTCCTGATCAGGTCAATCAGATGATTCAGCTGATCGCGCACATTCTCCACCTGCTCCAAACTATAGGGGCCCATCAGAATTTCAGAGAGCAGGTAATCCTCCTCTGAAAGCAAGCCCCTGGCAATCTCGTTATGTTTCCTGAAAGTTGTTCCGGGCGCATCCTGTTCCTTCATACACGATGCAAACACCAATGTTGACGAAAACGGAAGCGAAAGGGAATATGCGATGGTCTGATCATGCTCATCGAAGGAGTAGTCATGGACCCTGATATGAAGTTCCTTGTATAGCTGCCGAAAGAATTCGGCACCTTCCTGATCCGATTCTTTGATGATAATGGCATTTTCATCACGCAGGTTACGCACGTCCCCGAATGTGGGTCCAAACATCGGGTGCGTGGATACAAACCTTCGACCAGTCTCTTTATAAAATTCGGCCAGCCCCTTCTTGACCGAAGTGATATCGGCCAGGATACAATCCCCGGGCAGGTATGGCAGCAGTTCCCTGAACACTGGTATGGTTTTTTCCAGGCTAACCGCATTGATCAGAATATCTGGTGCAAAATCATGGATTTCCTCCAGGTAAATGAATTTTCTTGAATTGAAAAAATATTTCAGTTTCGAGCGGTCTGCATCATAGATGCCTACTTCATAATCGAGGCAGAGCGACTCCACCAGCCAGGATCCCATGCTCCCGGCGCCAACAATAACAATTCTCATATCAGGTGATTGTATCTTTAGGTTGATTAATTCTCTCTATCTGTTGGGCCTGCAGCATCAGGTCTGCCAAGGCAATCGCTGCAGCAGCTTCGAGCACAACGGGTACGCGCAGGGCTATACATGTATCGTGCCTGCCTTCCACTTTTAGTTCCTGCATTTCACGGGACTCGAAATTCATGGTTTTCTGCGCTTTATGCGTACTTGAAGTAGGTTTTACCACGACCCTGAAAACGACCTCGTTTCCATTGGTGATCCCGCCGTTAATACCTCCGGCATGATTTGTTTCGGTATGGCCCTCAACATCAACAATATTATCATTATGCTCACTGCCCCGCATTTTTGCAGCTGCAAAGCCGGCACCGAATTCTATTCCCTTGATCGCGGGAATGGAAAACACCATGTGGCTCATTACCGCTTCAACAGAATCGAAGAAAGGTTCACCTAATCCTGCCGGCAGTCCACTGATCCTGCATTCGATGACCCCCCCGATGGAATCCTCCTCACGTATTGCCTGTGCTATTGCCGCCTCAATATCAGGATTGCCGCCAACCTCCTGGATGGCAGCATGCACCTGTGCAGGGGCAATCATTTTCTTGGCCAGTACGCCTGCAGCAACAATTCCAGTGGTGAGCCTTCCTGAGAAATGACCTCCTCCCCTGTAGTCCTCGTATCCACCAAACTTCTTAAAAGCAGTAAAATCTGCATGACCCGGCCTGGGCGTCTTTCGCAGCTCAGTGTAATCCCTGGATCGTGTATTTTTATTTTCAACCTGGATCACCAGGGGTGCCCCCGTGGTAAATCCTTCAAATACCCCTGATTTGATCTGTGGAATATCATCTTCCTTCCTGGGAGTAGTGCCGGTTGCACCACTTTTACGACGGCCAAGGTCCGGGAGCAGGTCCTCCTCGGAAAAAGGGATCCCGGAGGGAATACCATCCATCACGATACCCACCAGCTGACCATGTGACTCACCAAAAATATTTACTCTGAATAATTTCCCGAATGCATTCATTTGTCATGCTCTGTTTAATGTTTTTTCGAGTGATTTCATCTCACCGTATGTGAGCTGCCCCGGTGCAGTAGCATCTGTAATTGAGAGGGCTGCAAAGGTAAATTCGGCTCCCAGCTGGCTGGCTGCAAGACGCGTAATCCTTCCATGTTCACCCATGCCGATCACGATCTTCCTTCCCTGTTCAGCATATAATGACAACAGGCGGGCACTGTCTTCGTGGCTATTCGACTGGCAGGCGATCTTGGCCACGTCTCCGCCGGCCGAATAGCATTTATGCAGCACCTGCTTCAATGCTTCAGGTCCGGGAGTTGCATCATAATTGTGATAGGAAACGATTACATGGGTCCTTTTCAGCTTTGCATACTTGATGGCCGCTTCGATAAATCCAGGATCAGCGTCCAATTCAACATCCACATAGACAGCTCCCAGGTCAATGGCCTTCTTCAATATCACCATTCGCTCTTTATCCGGAATAATCCCGGGTCTGCAGGTAGCTACCTGGAGGATGGTATCATTCAATTCCTCTGCAACCAACTCCGGTGGTTTTCTCACCAGGTCATACCGTACTTCCACCAGTGAAGGCTTTACCAGGTTGACCTCGTTGATCATTCCTATTTTTCCAATGCTAATACAGATCATCGATTGCTAATCTTAATGCATCCAATTGCATCTTATGAACAAATGCTTCTCCTATCTCCCGCAGGAGTATAAAGTGTATGTCCTTACCGGACCGCTTTTTATCCTTCAACAGGGTATTAAAAAGTTCCTCCCGGCCAATATCCGTGCACACGGGCAACCCTGCTGCTGAGATCAGTGCTTCGAGCCTGTCGGCAGCAGCTGGTTGAAGAAATCCGAGATTCACCGAGATCCTGGCTGCGAGCACCATACCTGTGGCGATGGCCTCTCCGTGTAACACCCCGGAAAGCTTTTCTATTGCGTGTCCCAGGGTATGTCCAAAATTAAGCAATTTTCTTTCACCCTGCTCCAATACATCTGCCGACACTATATCGATTTTAATGCCTGCTGAATCAGAAACGATTCTTTCAAGCGCCGCTGCATCACGTGCGTGTACTTTCATATGGTTTCGCTCAATAAAAGCGAACAGACTGCTGTCCCTGATCGCTCCATATTTGATCACTTCTGCGAAACCCGATACAAGTTCATTTTGTGGAAGTGATTCCAACAGGGAAAGGTCGCACCACACAAACTCCGGTTGGCGAATGACGCCGATCATGTTCTTGAATCCATCAAGGTTCACTCCATTCTTACCGCCGATACTGGCATCTACCTGGCCCAACAGGGTAGTTGAAATAAATCCGAACGAAATGCCCCGCATAAATGTTGATGCCACAAATCCGGCAAGATCAGTAACCAGTCCCCCTCCTATCCCCACAAGGAAAGAAGTGCGGTCTGCTTCAATCGCTATCATCTTACGCATTACCTCTTCAGCATAAGCCAGGCTTTTGTGCTTTTCACCCCGGGGGATGAGGATGCATTGTCTCCCCCTGAACTTTTCAACATGATGTGCATATACTTGCTCGTCCACCAGGCAAACCAGATTTGAATTGTCAAAGGCTTCCAGTCCTGCTGTCAATCCGTTACCAATAACTACAGCAGTTTCGTGTCCGTTGATATGCAAGTGTTTTTCAGGCATTGTTGCTATTCATCGTTCATGATGTGTGTTTGCTTATTGATTGATTCCTGGTGGATCGCCCGGAACAATTTACTGATAAAATCTTCACTCAGCCCTTTCCTTTCACCCAGGATCAGCCGGCTTCTGAGCATATCATCCCAACGCTTGTTCTGCAGGATTGTAATATTGTTTTCCTTCTTGTAATTGCCGATGTCCTCCACCACCTTCATGCGTTCTTCGATCAGGTTGATCAACTTATCATCCAGTTTATCGATCCGATCCCTCAATTCTGCCAGTGTAAGCATCATTTCCTCGTCTACATCCGGATGCCTGAGAATTAACCTGTCCAGCACATTTTTCAACCCTTCCGGTGTTACCTGCTGTTTGGCATCACTCCAGGCTTTATCAGGATGCTCATGGGTCTCAATGATCAATCCATCAAAATTGAGGTCCATTGCTTTCTGGCTGATATCATAAATGAGGTCCCTGCTTCCGCAAATATGGCTGGGATCGGTAATAATGGGGAGGTCCGGTATCCTTCGCCTGAGCTCGATCGGCACCTGCCAGTGGGGCGCATTCCTGTAGATTGACTTTTCGTAGCTGGAGAACCCGCGGTGGATCGCAGCAATCTGCTCAATCCCTGCCTGGTTGATCCGCTCGATGGCCCCGATCCAGAGGTCCACATCCGGGTTGACCGGGTTTTTTACAAATACAGGTATTTTCACGCCTTTCAAGCTGTCGGCAATCTCCTGCACCGCAAAAGGATTGGCGGAGGTCCTGGCTCCGATCCAGATGATATCAATTCCATATTTAAGTGCTTCATACACATGCTTGACATTTGCCACCTCAGTGGAAACAAGCATGCCGGTTTCCTGCTTCACTGTCTGCAACCAGGGAAGCCCTAAAGACCCCACGCCTTCAAAGGCATTGGGCCGGGTCCGGGGTTTCCATATCCCTGCCCTGAAGACAGGAATATCCATCGCTGCAATCAGCCGGGCTGTATTTAACACCTGTTCTTCAGACTCCGCACTGCAGGGACCTGCCATGATGAGTGGCCGCTTTTTATCCAGGCCATGCAGGGTTAACGGTTTTAAATCTACATCAACAACCATAATCTGTAATCATTAATCAAAATAAACTTCACCTTTAACATATTCACCCATGATCATCAGGCCTGAGGTAAATGGCTTGATCGATTCTAGGGCTTTTCTATACATATCATAATCATTCACTTCAAGATCAACGTAAAACTGGTATTCCCAATCTTTTCCTATAATAGGCATCGATTGAATCTTGGCCAGGTTGATCTCGTGAAAGGAAAATATCGACAGGATCTTGGACAGCGATCCTATCTTATGCGCAAGTGCAAAATGTATAGAAGCCTTGTTTACCTTCTCCTTTTCAATTTCATTTCCGTT
>CAZPTO010000030.1:0-15715 GCA_964589155.1 uncultured Bacteroidaceae bacterium
GACACCTTGATGGCGGATGCATCCCGACTCGGATTAGATTGGGAGCGGATTATGAATCTTCAATCTACTGTGTTGGAAGACTACAATACCGAGAAAAAAGGACGCGACCTGTCAACGGCCGAACAGGATCTCCTTGCCAGGTTCAATGCATCCCTGGCATCTATCCTTGAACTGCGGGAAGTTAACCTTGATACGATTACCTTACCGGAACTTATCGCCGAACTCCAGCATCCGGGACTCGGAAAGATTGAAGGAAATTTCAAACTTGAAAGCATCAGTAAATTCACCTTCGGAGACCTTCAGGTCAGGTTAATGGACGATCTGCTCAGGGTAAAAATAGATCAGTACCTGGAGACTATGAAAGCCAACAGGTGGGCAGAATACGATGGCCGCATCCGGCGCGTGAATATGATCACGGAGCTTTACTATGGCTCCATCAGGCTCGTGGTTGAGAAATCTCTGAGCAGCAACCTGGACGCTGCGCTGGAAAAAAGTGGTATCACTGCGATGGCCCGCAATGAAGGAAGCCGATCCGTAGAATATGCTTTCAAGCATGACAATGTACCTTTTGCCATGCGTATCGAAAAGGTAAGAAGGTTCAACGGATAGGGCACAGGAATCATCGTGCAGGCAATACTGAAGGCAATGGTTTTCAGCATGCTCAAAATAGTTTCGTGCATTTATTCCTGAAGAATAAAACCTGCTGGTGATGCTGCGGAAAAGTTACCTTCTTCCGAACATCCACCTGGCCGATAACGCGAGGTTGAATGACAGGTCGTTCCCGGGTGCATTGAAAAAATTCCACTCTGGCCTCCAGTCAAGACCGGTCTGCAATCTTCCCAACATGATATAGGATCCAAGGTTCAATGCAAAGGTGCCGTACAATTCATCAAAATAATCGTAATAGCCAATACCGATGCCACCCCCGCCATAAATTCCGAAACTTCGCCTGTCCACAAATGCAAAATGTTTCAATCCTGTTGCTTTCCAGGAATCATTCAGCAAACCAAGGTCCAGTTCATACTGTCCCGGATTCTGAATAGAAAATTCAAGACCCCCATAAGCATTTCCGTCTACACCTAAAATACCCCTTGCACCTATTCCAACCTGTGATTGCGCAGGAATTATAAAAAAAAGGGCCAATATTGAAGATATAAATAAATCTTTCATCATGTAAAAAATCAAGTACGTTATAAATAATGCTCAACTTACAATAATGATGCCATGCCCTCTGCTGCATCAAATCATTTTGGTCATAAACAACGTACAACCATAGTAACCGGTATTTCCCATGCGCTCCACCCTGTAGTTAAATCCTGCAGCCTCATATAGTTTCAGGGCATCTTTTAATTCGGGCAGGCTCTCCAGGTAACATTGCCTGAAGTCCAAACGCTTTGCTTCATCAAGGCATCTTTCCAGCAGCGCTCTGCCCCATCCTTTTCCACGGAAATCTTTCCGAATATACATTTTCTGTAATTCACACACATCTTGCGCTCCACCTTTCAATGGCTGGAATCCTGCACCACCCACTACTTCATCATCCGCATCAAGAACAAAATAAGCACTCCGTTCCATAGCGAATGAAGCAGACAGGCGGTCAATGACAGGATCGGAAAATACTGTTCCCTCTTCCGTCGCCGCATAGTCCCTGAAGCAGCTGCGTATTACAGCCCCGAGCTGCAGGTCATCTTCACTGCGGATCGGACGAATCTTCATCTCTGTTTCTCCTGTCTGCTCAACCATTATTTATTCTTACTCTATGAAATTCGTTGCGATATTAATAAAAAGTGAATTGTCAACAAAAGAATGTATCAGTAAAACATTTCGCCGGACCGACTCGTTATTTTTCGCTCAAAGCAACAGCGCATTGAACAGCAGCTTAAAGCTTCCCTGGATCGATGCACGAAACTGTGGGTTAAATCCGAACAGCACCAGCTGACCGGTACCTTTCTGTATCCAGATCATGGCGTTCGGGAAATTCCTGAACCTCCATCACCTCCCTGATAAATGCACTGAAAGGCTGTGCGAGTGGGATGACCAGGTCTTGATAATTGAAAAGGTTTCCGTCAGAACCAGGCTGGAATCCGAAATATGATTCCGGCAAGATGAGCGCTGGTTCCCGGCCATGAATATTCAACGAGGGTATGATCAGCAAGAGGCTAATAATCACCTAAGGTAATTTTTTAATCTGCGTCATGTTGGACTGATTTATTAATGAATTACCGAAAGTAGGAATAAATAAAATTACTTGTATATTTAATCCATAAGTCAACCACTAAATTAGATTCTAATTAATTAAGCAATTGACAGAGAAGGCGTCATATATTGCAGCATTCGATCTTGACAAAACCATTCTTTCTGTCAACAGCAGCAGAATGGTCGTAAAAAAATCGAGACAAATGGGATTCATGAGGAGCCGGGAGTTCAGGCAGGCAATCTATTATTCCATTATGTATAAATTCGACCTTAAAGACGCTAATGAAATAGTGTTGTCTATGATGCAGTGGTTGAAAGGATTAAAAGAAGATGAGGTAAATGCACTGGCCAGTAAAGAAGTGGTTCCGTATTTACTTGAACTGATCCGTCCGGAGATAAAAAGAGAGATTGCAATGCACAGGAGAAGTCATGGAAGGATCGTTCTGCTCTCCTCTGCTTTACCTTATCTCTGCGAACCACTTGCGAATCATCTTCAGATGGATGAGGTGATCTGCTCAGTCCTTGAAGTCAAGAATGGGCTTTTTACCGGGCGGGCCAACCGGAAACTTGTGTTCGGAAAGGAAAAGGCCGTTCGTATGAACGAGTATTGTGTATCAAATGGATTTTCACCCGATACCGCCTGGTATTACGGAGACGCATATACAGACCGTTTCGTGATGCAATCCGTAGGGAATCCGGTCGCTGTGAAGCCGGAGATCAAATTGCGCTGGATGGCAAAACGAAAGGGGTGGAAAATTCTCTGAAATTATTATTCAATTTTCTCCTTAATCGGTAAACGCAAAATTAAAAGAGCATCATTGTTAACGGCAGAGGTCCTCTATGGTGGATCATATGATGATATAAACTAATAGTTGATGTAAGCAATATTAAATCGTTATAAATTAAAATGTTGTCAACTGTTATTCTGCCTGTTTGCCTATGAAAACCCGGTCCACAGGATCGACTGTGTTGCCCAGGGCATAGAAGGCAATGGTAAGTTCGTATCCGTTCCATGTCCCCTTTATCGCACCAAAATCCTCATCATAACATGTGACTTCAAATTCTTGTTCATCCAGCGGATTCGCCCCGCATTCATACAGTGATTTCCCGCCTGCACCATTGATGATATAATATAATCCTTCCTCCCCAGTCTTTTCAATTCGTGAGTAAATATGGTCGTGACCAGTGAAAACCACATCCACATCCATTGCGTAATACTCCAGCTGCATTTTTCGTTCATCCCCGTGCCTCCCGGTTGAATATGGAGAATGATGGAAATAAACGATATTATACGTTTTCTCAGAATGGGTTAATTGCTCCTTAAGCCATGATTCCTGTTCACCCATAAATGATGCAGTTGAATTCAATGAAAAAAAGGCGATATCGCCCCAGGTAAAAGCATAGTATTTTTCATTGCCTGGAAGTGTGAAGAAATTCAGGTAAGGCTTCATTCCACTGAGTCCATAAGTGTCGTGATTTCCGGGACTTGGAAAAAAGCGGTTGATCTGCTCCTCAAACGCCTTACCATTGCAGCGGTATTGCTCCTCCGCATCGTAATTGTATATATAGTCACCATAATGCCTGGTGATATTGTCTTCTATGGTAGACATTTCACCATTCTCATAATTATTGTCACCGGTAGTAATAATAAAATCAGGATTCCAGTTTTTCACAAGATCCGCCACTGCTGCTTCATTCTCACCGTCCAGTCCATAATCCCCGATCACAGCAAAGACTAAGGAATCAGCGGCCATGTTCACTTCTATCCCGGGTGAATCCCTGAGTTCATCCCGATCACATCCTACGATAAGCAGTGCTGCGATAGCAGAAATAAGTGAGTGTTTTATTCTCATAGATGTTGTTTCAAAACCAGGCCATGAAAATGTAATAAGTCCCGATCGCAATAAATAACACAGCAACGATTTTACTGAACCAAAACTCAAAAGACTTGAGTTGATTATACATTTTCCCAACACCTGAAACAGTAAATGCCAGCAACCAGGCGAAGAACACAATTGGAATGGCTGCAGCAAAGGAGAAAACAAGCGGCAGCCAGGGAGCAGCTGCTGAAATAGTGAGCGGTACAAGCATACCAAAGAAAAGGATTCCGCTATAAGGGCAAAATGCCAGTGCGAGGATTCCGCCCAGCAGGAAAGCATCCCATTTCCTGAAATATTGTCTGGAACGAAACTTTTCTGTCAGCCGGGAAAAGGCAGGAAAATTGATATTCACAAAACCAAGCATCAATACTCCGATCGCAAGGAGCAAGGGACCAATGATCATTTCTGAATACTGTTGAAACAGGCTTGATATCCTGAATTGGTCTGCACCCAAATAGAGTACGATGGCAAGGGTGCTGTATGAAAACATGGTTCCCAATGCAAAAAAAATCCCATTGAATAAGATTTGTCGCCTTCGTGAAACATCCCTTCCAATATAACCGATGGCAGTAATATTGATGGTCATGGGACAGGGCGCAATGGCGGTTAGTAATCCGAGCAGCAACGCCGAGATGAGCGGGCCCGATGTGTTTGCATATAACTCTGTCAGGAATGCCTGCATCAATTCAATCGCTTTTCAAGTGCATCCATAAGTGCCGCGTGGTACCTTTCCGGATGTGTCTGTGCAAACATGAAGGCCTCACTGGTGAGGTCAGTGATACTGTCACCCTTTACCACGAACAAAGTCTGTCCAGATGCCCTCAATAGTTCAGCGGCCTTTTTCCCTTCGCTGTCCTGGAAATTCATTGCTACCATACGAATTTCACCCTCTTTCACCTCCTCCTGGAAATGCTTCTCCAGTACGTTCAGGGTCTCGTTTTCCACAGCATTGCATGTCGCACATCTTTTTTCAAGGTGAAAAAGAACGATCTGTATGTATTCGGCGTCCGGTTCAAACGATGCTGAACCATTGTCATGTTTTGTATTGCAGGAAACAATGCAAATGGGCAGAAGTAAACAAACTAGTATTCTGATTGCCATACTCATCTTGAAATTATTACCTGCTTTAGCATACATAATATCTACCTTGTCGGGGCATGAAGTTTCATGAAGCCAATATATTAAAACTACCTGTGGAATCCTATTGATGAAATTGTATTTTCCATATTCCTGATGAGATTGTCAATGCGGTCAAAAAACAACGAGATTCGCAACATTTGAAAAGTAATGGCATTTCCGTAGATTGTTTATAAATATCCTTGTTTTTTCGATGAATTACTTTTCAAATCCAACATTTTTCAGAAATTAGTGCATGCAAAACTATTTCAACTAAACTCCCGGACTTATGGATGTAGAAATACTCTCCCGAATCCAGTTTGCTTTCACCGTTGCCTTTCATTATATCTATCCTCCCATTACCATCGGCTTGGGGCTGATCATGGTGACCATGGAAGGTCTTTACCTGCGAACCGGAAACAAAATTTATGAAAATATGGTGAAGTTCTGGACCCGGATCTTTGCCCTCACTTTTGGTATAGGTGTCGCCACCGGAATTGTCATGGAATTCGAATTTGGTACCAACTGGGCAGCTTATTCCAGGTATGTGGGTGATGTTTTCGGAAGTGCCCTTGCTGCAGAAGGAATCTTTGCATTTGCACTTGAAAGCGGCTTCCTCGGCGTACTTCTCTTTGGCTGGAACAAGGTCAGTTCGCGTGTTCATTTTATATCAACAATAGGTGTATTTGTCGGGTCCATGTTTTCAGCCGTCTGGATCGTGGTTGCAAACAGCTGGCAGCAGACACCGGCGGGATATCATATTGTCGGGGAGGGCATGAATGCCCGGGCGGAGATCACAGATTTCTGGGCCATGGTATTCAATCCTTCTTCCGTCGACAGGTTGCTGCATGTTTGGTTCGGGGCGTTCCTGGCAGGTGCCTTCCTGGTGATCAGTGTACATGCTTATTACCTGCTGAAGGACCGTTACGTGGAACTTTCGCAGAAAGCTTTGAAGATCGCCCTGATGGTGGCTACAGTTGCTGCAATCGGGCAGCTGGTTATCGGTCACCAGTCGGCCGACGGTGTTGCAGTAAATCAGCCTGCGAAGCTTGCTGCTTTTGAAGGCCACTATCCTGAAGAGGCCCCCGGCGACCTGTACCTGCTCGGCTGGGTGAACAAGGAAACCCAGGAGGTCAAGGGAATCAAGCTTCCTGGCGGACTCAGCTTTTTGGTTGACTGGAATTTTACCACACCAATCAAGGGATTGAATGCGTTTCCCGAAGATGAACGTCCGGGAGCAATCAACGCCATCTTCCAGTTCTACCACCTCATGGTCGCCATCGGGCTGCTGCTGATCGCGATTACGCTTTACGGAACTATACAATGGTGGCGTGGAAAAATATTCAGCCAGCGCTGGTTCCTCTGGCTGTTGGTTCCTGCAGTACTGCTGCCACAGATCTCCAACCAGGTGGGATGGTTTGCCGCAGAAATGGGTCGGCAACCCTGGGTGGTATACGGCCACCTGAGAACTGCAGATGCGTTGTCAGAATCCGTCACCGCAAGCAATGTGATCTTCTCCCTGATATTCTTCGCCTTGATCTATGCGATCCTGTTACTGCTTTTCCTATACCTGCTCAATAAAAAGATCAAGGCTGGTCCGTATGATGAGAGTGAGATTAAAGACCGGCTCAGGCTCAAAGACATTGCAGCACAATTTGAAAACAAATAAACCTCCCATATTATGCAGACTTTTCTCGGAATAGATTATCCAACCTGGTGGTTTTTGGTAGTCGGCGCACTGTTCTCAGGGTATGCGATCCTGGATGGTTTCGACCTGGGTGCAGGTGCATGGCACCTTTTCTTCAAAGATGACAAGAGCCGCCGTATCGCATTAAACGCAGTGGGACCAGTCTGGGATGGCAATGAAGTCTGGCTGGTTATTGGGGGAGGAGCCCTTTTTGCAGGGTTTCCCGAAGCATATGCCACACTTTTCTCTGCCATGTACATACCGTTCATACTATTTCTGGGGTTCCTGATCTTCAGGGCCGTATCCATTGAATTCCGCGGCAAGGAAGAGATGAAATGGTGGCGGAATCTGTGGGATGTAAGCTACAGCATATCCAGCGCAATGCTGGCACTCCTGCTGGGCGTTGTACTGGGCAACGTCCTGATCGGAATGAGCATGAATGAAAATTTTGTATATACAGGACACTGGCTTGAGTTCCTGAACCCTTATGCCCTTGCTGTTGGACTGATGAGTCTTTCACTTTTCATGGTACACGGGGCGATTTACCTGACCATGAAAACAGAAGGTGCACTGTTTAAAAAAGTATACCGGCTACTCTGGCGGGCCATCCTGGTTTTTGTGGGTATGTTCATCATCGTAACCATCATTTCGATCATCTCCTTTCCCCATCTTACTGACCGGTTCCGTGATAACCCGCTGCTCTTAATCATTCCCCTGCTCGCTTTCCTGAGCATTGCTAACGTACCCAGGCTGGCCAGCAAGGGAAAATTCACCCGCTCATTTCTCTTCTCTGCCATGTCCATCAGCTTCCTGCTGATCCTGGTAGCCGTTGAACTGTATCCCGTGATCCTTCTCGACCGGGGAACAGATCCCAAAAACGATCTTGACATCTTTCTTGCAGCTTCATCCGATAAGGCACTTGGCATTATGCTGACCATTACCGCTATTGGCTTACCGCTGGTGATTGCATACACCGTTTTTGTCTACAGGACCTTTTGGGGCAAGGTGAAACTTGATGAGTCCAGCTATTAACCCATGTGTGCCCGGTAACAAACATCCATTTCCCGCCACTCATTTAAACAGGCAACAGGCCTTTTAAATTTCTTTTCGACAGTAAAAACGGGAATATTGAAATGATGGAATATTATTTGATGATTTTGTAAGAGAATCATTCAAAACAGTTCCATGATAAACGATCAATTGAAATACCAGGATAAGGCACGAAACGATCCACACGCACACCTCCTTTTCAGCTGCTGTTCCCACATTATTAACATTTTAACAGACAGAAAGCGATTTCAGTCAGCCTTTTTATGCGCCCTCCAAGAGAATTGCTTTCACCACTTGTATACCAGACATCTGATCCGGAAACAATCCTTGTATTTACAGCTCAATGTGGAAAAAAATCTCAAATTGTAGCCTTTTTTTCCCAATGCGCACCTGGATGATAAAAACAAATACATGAAAGTCAATCAGAATTTTCCTTACCACAGCATAAGCTCCGATGAGGCGATTGATCGCCTGAACAGCAATAAAAACGGTCTTGACGCAGATGAAAGAACACACCGGCTGGACGAGTACGGTGAGAATAAACTGGAAGAGGAAGAAAAACAAAGCATTCTTTCATTGATCATCAAGCAATTCAAGGATTTCCTGGTCTATATCCTTGTTGCAGCTGCCATCATCTCATATTTCACCGGGCACATGGTTGACTTCTATGTGATCATTGGGGTGATCCTTGTGAATGCAGCCATTGGATTTTCACAGGAATTCAAGGCAGAGAAATCGATTGAATCACTCAAAAAGCTGATCAGTCATGATGCCGTTATCCTGGAAGATGGTGAAAGGAAAATAGTGGATATCACAGAGCTGGTACCCGGGGATGTCGTCATTTTGGAGGAGGGCAAGGCCATTCCTGTCGACGGACGAATCATACGATCAAAAAATCTCCAGGTGGTTGAAGCATCCCTGACCGGGGAATCACTTCCATCAGCAAAAAACACGGAAACAATAGAAAAAGACACAGGGTTGCCCGACAGGTCCAACATGGTGTACAAGGGTACCCATGTCGCCAGGGGAACATGTAAAGTGGTGGTAACAGCTACGGGGCATCATACCGAGTTGGGGAAAATTGCTGATACACTGAAAGAGGTTGGAGATAAAGAAAGCAGGTTTAAAAAACTGACCGCTCAGATAGCAAAAATAATGGCGGGCATCGCTGTATTCACTGCGCTTATTGTATTTGCGATCGGCTATTTTATAAGGGACCTGTCCCTGGATGAGATACTGCTGGTTACCATTGCCACGATGGTTTCATCTATTCCCGAAGGTCTTCCGGCAGTTATGTCCATTGTACTGGCCATCGGGGCCAACAGGATGGCTAAAAAGAATGCCATCATACGCGAATTTACCGCAACCGAATCTGCCGGCTCCCTGAACGTAATCCTTACCGATAAAACAGGGACCATCACCCAGGGGATTCTCACAGTAAAAAAGATCTTCATTCCCGGGAACAGGGAATTTAATGTATCCGGCGAAGGACATGAAATAAAGGGTGATATAACATCGGAAGATGAAAAAGTCAATATACAGGACAATGACATGCTGGCAAAATCAATCATCATAGCAGGAAACTGCAATGATGCAAGCATTGAGAAAAAAAATGGAGGCGAGGAAGAATCACCTGAAGTATCCGGCGATCCCACTGAAGTTGCCATGATGGTGTTGTCAGAAAAGACAAGCCTGAAGAAAGAATCCCGGTATAAAGACATTGAAAAAATCGATGATCTCCCGTTCAATTCAGAGAAAAAATTCAGGGCCTCCCTGGTTGCTTATCCTGATGAAAACAGGGAAATGCTGTTCCTTGGAGCGCCTGAGAAGATGCTGGAACTGTCCTCAAAGATCATTTCAGAAAATGGCACCCGTGATCTTGACAAAAATGCGCGGCAGGAGATAGAAGACAAAATCAGTGAACTCAGCAACCAGGCCATGCGGGTGATTGGCTGCGCTTACAAGCCGGCGGATAAAGGTAAGAAAGAGGTAAATGCTGATGATGCATCCGACCTGGTCTTTACATCCCTGTATGGGATTATTGATCCTCCCAGGAAAGAGGTGAAAGAGGCGGTGCAAAAATGCAGAACTGCCGGAATGCGTGTAATCATGGTAACCGGTGATCACAAGCAAACAGCAATGGCCATTGCAAAGCAGACGGGCATTATTGAATCCGGCAAGCACGATGAAGATTGTCCTGTTGCTTTAACTGAAAAGGAGCTTGATGTTGACGATGAAACCCTGGACGGGTATACACGGTGTACCAATGTTTTTGCGAGGGTCAGTCCAGACACAAAATTACGGATCGCCCAATCCATACAGGGAAAGGGAAAGCTGATCGGCATGACCGGGGATGGTGTGAATGATGCGCCTGCGTTAAAAGCAGCTGACCTGGGGATTGCCATGGGACAAAGGGGAACGGATGTAGCAAAAGATTCCTCCCAGATTGTTTTGTCGGATGATAATTTTGCCAGTATTGTCGATGCCGTGGAGCAGGGCCGGATTGTTTTTCGTAATATCAGGCACACAACTTACTTCCTGATCACGACCAATTTTGCAAGTACCCTCACACTTATCACTGCGCTGGGTATAGGATTCACATATCCGCTTGCACCTACCCAGATCCTCTGGATCAATCTTGTTACTGATGGTGTAATGGATATCTCACTGGCTACGGAACCCGGTCATGAAGATATGATGAAACAACCCCCTGTCGGGAAAAAAGAACGCATCCTGAACAAGAGTATTCTTCCCAACCTGCTCATCATCGTTCCCATCATGGTCACCCTGGCATTGCTGGTATTTAACCACTACCAGCACGAAAATATAGAAAAAGCCAGGACCGGTGCATTTTTGGTTGTTGCCATGACACAGGTTTTCAATGCCTTCAACCTGCGATCGCTCAGGAAATCAGTATTTGAAATAGGTTTTTTCAGGAATAAATGGCTGATACTTGCTTTCGGCGCATCCATCATTTTACAAATCGCCGCAATAAAGCTGCCTTTTATGCAGAGCCTGTTCAGCTTTCAGGATCTTGCGTGGATGGACATCCTCGTGATCACGCTTCTCTCCTCGCTTGTATTTGTTTTTGGTGAACTATATAAACTGATCCGGCGTAGAGTAACAGGCAATTGAAAAAAACCATCTAATTGCCTGCCTGGAATACCAGTCCTTCTTGTTACATCTGCTTCTGGTTATTCCGGGATCAGCTGCCGGAGCCCTGTACATACAGCCAGGCGTGTAGGTAGTTGCTTCCTGGTGTAACACTGCCTTGATAATAACGTATACAAGGTAGTTTTTCTCTAACTTGCATTACGTTGCAGGAAGAAGAGTTATCACAAAACGTATATTATGAGGCAATTAAAAACCATCTTAAAGTTTTCAGGGATCATGTTATCCCTGGTCCTGTTATCATTTTCCTCTCTAATGGCCCAGACAGCACCACAAAGCGGCTTTTCCTACCAGGCTGTTGCCCGTGACAACACCGGTAATCCCCTTGAATCGCAGGCGCTCACGGTAAGAATATCGATCCATGAGTTGAATGGTGAAGGTGCCGTGATCTGGCAGGAGGACCACGACGTTATGACATCAGAATTCGGGCTATTCACGCTTGTGGTTGGCGGTCAGGATGCATATGCCACCTCCGGAATGGTTGCCAGTTTCAGCGAGATTGACTGGTCAACGACCCGGTATTTCATGAACGTACGCGTTAAAAAGGACAATGCATTCCTCGACATGGGCGGATCAACCATACAGACTGTGCCGGTTGCACAGTATGCACAAAAGGCAAAAAGTGCCGCTGGAAATTTTTCCGTTCAGGCTGCAAGGGATGAAACCGATGGAGAGGCGCTATTTGAAGTTAAAAGAGCTGATGGTTCCGTTGCCTTTGCAGTGTATGAAGACATGGTATGGGTGTACGCAAAAGAAGATACAAAGGGAGCAAAAGGTGGATTTGCTGTGGGAGGCTACAACAAATCAAAGGCAACGCAGGATGAATACATGCGAATCACACCTGACAGTGTGAGGGTGTATATCAATAATGAAAACAACTCAAAAGGAAGAAAAGGCGGGTTTGCAGTGGGTGGTTACAATTCTGCCACGAAAGGACGAGGTGAGCAGTATATGCATGTTTCGGGTAGTGATCCGGCAAATGATGATTTCACAATCGCCCTGGGTGTCAAAGCAGATGCATCAGGTCCCTATTCAACGGCAATCGGTTATCAATCGCAGGCTGCCGGGACCAATGCCCAGGCCTTCGGTAACGGCGCCAGGGCTCTTGCCCTGAATGCAACTTCTATAGGTTATCAATCCGAGGCAAGCGGAGAACGATCCATTGCCATTGGTTCATACTACAACTATTCCTTTAATGCACTTCCTTACTTCAATTATGGAAAAAAGAATGATTCCAAGGGGGATTTTATTATCTGGGATCCAATCATTACACCTATTTTCAAAACCATCTCCTTTAACCGGGCAAACATCGCAGAAGGCAGGTATTCTGTTTCTCTTGGGAACGGGAACTGGTCAAAAGATGGTGGCCTGGCGCTCGGGTCCAATAATGATGCACACGGGTTCGGTTCGGTTGCCCTGGGAATCTCCAATAATGCCATCAATACCAGTGCCCTCGCAGCAGGATACAATAGTGAGGCACGAGGGTACTACTCTACTGCTATTGGTAACAATGCCACTGCCAAACCATATGGATCTTTTGTAATCGGGCAGTATAATGAAATTTATGGTGATTCCACTAAATGGAAAAATACAGATCCGTTATTTATTGTTGGTAATGGTCTTAACGATGACAATAGGAACAATGCTTTAACAATATACAAAAGTGGAAGAAGCATTTTCAAAGGCGCAGATGCAAATCTGACACTGAATGACCGCAGAACATGGAGGTATTATTTTGGTGGGTCCTATTTTGACCTGTTAAGTGTCTATGGTATCAGATCCTATATAAATATTAACGATCAAAATGTAAGTAGTTATTACTCCGGCTATTTCTTTTCCACTGCTCCTGATGACCCAAACTATTATGGTTTTTATGCTGATGAGCGTTCTGGTGGTGCAATCGACGTTGCAGAATATATCTATGATTCGAATGGGAACACCGAGCCCGGTGATGTACTGGTAGCTGATCCAAATACTAAAGAGAGTGTTATCATCTCCGGTAAAGCCTTTCAAACCTCTGTGGTAGGTGTTGTATCCACGGATCCTCATCTGGTTATGGGAATGGAATTGGTAACGGATGAAGAAACCGGCACCCCACTTACCGATGTTCAGGCCACCCGCCTTGCCCTTACAGGGCGCGTACCCTGCAAAGTTACAGATGAGAATGGTCCCATCCGGCCGGGCGACCTGCTGACGACCTCTTCCACGCCGGGGCATGCCATGAAATGGACAGCAGTGGATGTAAACGAGGCACAGGATTTCGAAGAGCTGAAAAATATGCTTGCTGAGAATGAGACCAGGAGACATGCTGTGATCGGGAAAGCACTGGAGGCACACAATGGTGGCACCGGGAAGATCATGGTACTGATCGCACTACAGTAAAATAATTTAGCTGATCAATCCGAATAGCCGCAACATGGATCACTCTTGTTGCGGTTATTTTTTTTCTCCCCGGACGAAAATGAAAATCAAATTTTTATCAGCATAAAAGTTGGGTTTAGAGTCACAGGTTCACTAACTTGTTTAAAATTGTGCAATACTGGATAAGGATCCGGAGTCCATTTGTAACGCAAGTACTGCATCTTGAAACCAGACAGGTATGAAAGTTGTCGACATTAAAGACTTTGCATCCGCTTCTCCACTGTTCAGGGGAAAAATTGGACATCAACTTGCCGGGGAAATCATTCACCTGCTTTCTATTGACCAGGTGAACAGGGTACATGAGCAATATGGCGGTCACAAAGGTGCCGGTTTCACCTCCAGGCTCCTCGATGACATCGGGGTACACTATCGTGTAGGAAATGCCGAACGCCTCTCCAAATTGCCAGAAGGCGCATTTATCACTGTCTCCAACCACCCTTATGGCGGACTGGATGGGATCATGACCATCGACTTGTTCGCTCAGCTACGTCAGGATTATAAATTTATGGTCAACCAATTGCTTGCCAGGATCACGGCATTACAGGAGAATTTTATCTCGGTCACCCCCACCGGCAACAAAAAAAAAGGAATCTCTGCAGCCAGCATCAGGGGCGTTCGGGAATCCATCGCGCACCTTCAGCATGGGCATCCCCTGGGCTTTTTCCCTTCGGGGGCGGTTTCCGATTTTAACCTGGCAACATGCAGGGTCAGGGATCGATCCTGGCAAATGAGCATCCTGTACCTGATACATTCAGTGAAGCTACCTGTTCTGCCCATCCGTTTCTTCGACCATAATTCACCCCTATTCTATTTTCTTGGGCTGATCAACTGGAGAATCCGTTTGCTCAGGCTGCCTTTCGAAGTATTCAACAAGGAAAATACACAACCTCGTATGGGAATTGGGAATATCATCTCCTCCAGGCAACAGGAACATTTCAACAGTCCGGAATCACTCGGTGCGTTTCTTCGAAAGACTGTCTATGAAATGCCAATACCCGAAACGTTTTCAGAGGCGAAAACTGTAATAAGGAATCTTCAGAATCAACCATCGATCCTCACCAAGCAGTATTAAAAATGAAAACCCACCACAACAACGAAGTGATAAAGGCCATATTCAGGGACCGCCCGAGATCGAACCTGCTCAAAAAACATGAGCAACAGGCAATCTCCTGGCTGGTCAGGCGCATTCCCTCCTGGATCAATTCAGACATCCTTACCGGGTTCGGACTCTTTGGGAATGTTATTGTATTCGCCTCCTTTGTCATAGCCTCCTTTAACAGCAGTACGTTCCTTCTTCTCGGATTGCCGGGTTTCATAATCAGCTGGCTGGGTGATTCCCTGGACGGGCGACTTGCATATTACAGGAACATTCCGCGCAAACAATACGGTTTCTCACTCGATATTACTATCGACTGGATCAGTATCATCATTGTAGGGTTTGGATATATCATATACGCAGAAGAAGCATGGGAATGGCTCGGATATGGTTTTGTTGTAATGTATGGCTGGGAAATGATCCTGGCACTGATCAGGTACAATCTCACCGGGCAATACCTGATTGATTCCGGAAAAACCGGTCCCACGGAAGTCAGGATCATCCTGTGCATACTCCTTGTCATAGAAGTGATCCTGCCTGGATCAATGAAATACCTTGCCGCAGTATTGGTAGGTGTGCTATTTATTGTCAATATTCTTGATACCCACCGCCTGCTCAGGTTGGCCGATCAAATTGACCGGGACAATCGTACGGGTAATAAGAAAAAAGCTGATGACTGAAAACACGGTCCGGATGATAGAAAGAACACCCCGGATGAATGATAGAACACCCCGGATGAATGAAAGAACATTCCGCATTGATAATAGAATGCGTTGAGTGGATAGAAAAAAGTTTCGGAGAGACTTCCCGGGACTGTTTCGAAGCACACTTGCCGGGGGAACAATTTTACATGTCCCATTGTTGAACCTGCACATGGGAAATACAATTTCCAGACATACTATTGAGCTGGCTCATTTCCTTACATATTTAAATAATCGTTTTTAAATCGTAAAAAAACAACATTGATTTATGACCCATCCAAAAATACTGGTTACAGCCTCAACAGGAAATATCGGGCACTGGCTGTCAAAGGCATTACATGAGAAAAAGATTCCTTTTACTGCAGCTACACGGGATGCCGGAAAAGCCATAAAGCAG
>CAZPTO010000031.1:0-15680 GCA_964589155.1 uncultured Bacteroidaceae bacterium
TGGATTCCAGTACTGCCATGGCTGCTGCTACACCAATCCCGTTGTCTGCACCAAGGGTAGTACCATTTGCAGTTACCCAGTCACCGTCCACCAGGGCTTCGATAGGATCTGTTTCGAAATTAAATTCCCTATCGGAGTTCTTTTGTGGCACCATGTCAAGATGTCCCTGCAACACAACGGTTTTTCGATCTTCCATGCCCTGTGTTGCCGGTTTCTTTATAATTATGTTGCCAACCTCATCGACAATGGTCTCAAGGCCGAGATCCTCACCGAATTTTTTCATGTAGGCAATCACTTCAGTCTCTTTCTTCGAAGGCCTGGGTATCTGCGTCAAAGCGTAGAAATTCTTCCAGATCTCCGTTGGCTGTAAATTTTTGATTTCGCTCATCATATATTATTTATCAATTTTTTCAATATTGGGAAGTTGCAGACCGTAGCTCTTCAGCTTATCTTCAGATTTAAGTAAATATGCAAATACCAAAGCTATAACACCGAATAAGGTGAAAATGATCATGGGCAATGTATAATCATAAGTAGCTACTTCCGTTCCATTCTTGATCACTGTGCCTGTTATACAGTATTTTTGAAGCACCCACCCAATTAAGGCCGGAACACCCATCAATCCCCAGTTTTGCACCCAAAATATGAGGGAATAAGCAGATCCCAGGTATCTGTCCGGGATTATTTTTGCTACTGCGGGCCACATCGCTGAAGGCACCAGGGAGAAAGCGATACCCAGGATAATGGTTAAAAATATGGCGATAAACCAATGGTCCAGGAACGGGACAGCGAAAAGTGCATGGACTGCGATCAGCATAAAGGACCCGATGATCATTATCGTCGCGCCTTTTCCCCTCCTGTCATATAAATTTCCGAATAGCGGCGTAAGCAGAATGGTTCCAAATGGAAGCATCGCGGGGATCCAGCCTGCCAGCTCATCAGATACATTAAACTTTTGAACCATCAGATCCGCTGCATATTTTAAAAAGGGGAATACTGCCGAATAAAACAATACACACAGAAATGCCAGGTACCACCAGCCTCTGTTGGTAATGATGTATTTAATATCAGAGATTCTGAAGGATTCTTCTTCATCTTCTTCTATAAACCCTGGTTTGGCAGCATTCTCTTCTGCAATTTCCAATTCACGATCTTCCATTTTTTTATCCATGAAAGTATAGATGATAAAGGCTGTTAATCCGATGCAAAGCATAATTAACCCGAATAAAACCGGTTTGGATACATCATCTAACCTGAGGGCTACCGGCAGGGCCACACCAATTGCGAGTGCCGTCCCCAGCCTGGCAACAGCAACCTGCAATCCCATAGCAAGGGCAAGTTCTTTGCCTTTGAACCATCTGACACAAATTTTCGTAACCGTAATGCCTGCTACTTCAACACCCACTCCAAAAATTGCAAAACCAATTGCTGCCATAAATACCTGGGCATTTGTGTCAAACCAAAGAATATGCCATTCAACGCCATCCAGTGAATGCGTTGAAATGGCCCAATATTTAATTACAGTACCAAGGACCATAATAGCAGCAGATCCGACACCAGTAAATCTGACACCCAGTTTATCGAGCAGGATACCTCCTATAATTAACATGAACAGGAAGACATTGAACCACCCATATGCGCTGGTAAAAAAGCCGTACTGCGCGCTGTTCCATGTCAATTGTTGTTCCAGGAGGCCTTTGAGGGGTGCCATGACATCTGCCATATAATACCCGCAAAACATCGTAAATGATACAATGGCAAGCGCACTCCACCTGGCCACTGCTGAATCCCGTAATGATTTCTTTATTGCATTCACTTTATCAAAATTTTTATGATTTTCAAAAATCAAAACTCAAATGTAAGAAAAATGTCTCTCCTGCTGCCGAAACAAATTTCTTTTTCTACCGTTATACAGCATAACAACCGGTGCCGATTAGACACGTTCTGTCTGTTGAATTATCTTGCAAAATATTCATAGGCGCGGACAGACATAGAAATAACACTGCATATGACACGACTGCTTCTTGTATTGATAGGATGTATGATGGGACTGTATGTGAACGCCCAGGAAGAGATCAAATGGTATTCGCTGAAAGAGGCTATTGAAATGAACCAGAAGGAACCACGAAAATTTATGGTGGATGTCTATACCGACTGGTGCGGATGGTGCAAGCGTATGGATGCCACAACTTTTTCCGATGGGGAGATCGCAGCATATGTAAATACGCACTTCTATGCTGTGAAATTTAATGCCGAAATGAAAGATTCCCTCAGACTGGGCGAACGCACATATCATTTTATTGACAACGGAAGAAGGGGATACCATGAGGTCGCAGCCATCCTCACCAAGGGACGATTGTCCTATCCCACCATCGTCTATCTTGATGAAGAACTGCGGCATATCAGTGTTGAACCCGGCTACAAAACCGCAGCGCAACTATCTCAGAAACTGATCTATTTCAAGGAAGAAAAATACAAGGCTGGTCAGGATCCTGTTGACATGTAATTACAGCCGTCTTTCTTATGGGCTAAATGAGGATTTATTTGAATTGCCTGTATTGTCCGGGGATGTTAAAAAACCTTGCGTGCTATTGATTTGATATTGTCAGAGACACCAATCGTGTAAAAGTGAATGGCGGGCACACCGTCTGCTTTCAGCTCTTCTGACTGTGCAATGGTCCATTCCACACCCAGTGCTTTTGCCTCTGCATTGTTTTTGCATTTACGCGCTTCAGTATAGAGCTCCTGGGGGATCTCCATATGGAAAACGCGGGGCAGGAGTTCCAGGTCCTTTAGGGTGTTAATGGGTTTGATCCCCGGAACAATCGGAACATTGATTCCTGCGGCTTTGCACCTGTCCCTGAACGCAAAGAATTTTTTGTTATTGAAGAACATCTGTGTCACAATGTAATCCGCACCTGCTTCGACTTTTTGTTTCAGCCAGTACAGATCCTGCTCGTTGTTGGGCGATTCGAAATGTTTTTCGGGGTAGCCGGCCACTCCGACAGAGAAATCTGTTGGTTTGGGATCCTTGAGATCGGGCTCCAGGTATTTCCCATGGTTCAGGTCAATGATTTGTTTCACAAGCTCGCTTGTATGCGTGTGCCCCCCTTCAACAGGTAGGAAATCTCGCACTCCCGGAGGAGGATCACCTCTGAGAACGAGCAGGTTATGAAGTCCAAGGAAATGAAGATCGATGAGCAGGTCCTCGGTCTCTTCCCTGGTAAAGCCTCCGCAGATCACATGGGGTACCACGGTCTGGTCGTATTTATTCATGATGGCAGCAGCAATGGCAACAGTGCCAGGCCTTTTGCTGATGATGGTGCGCTTCACCGATCCGTCGGCTTGCCGCCTGTATACAGATTCCTGCTGGTGGTAGGTGATATTGATGTTCAGTGGGTTGAACTCGATCAGGGGATCAATGGCATCGTATATGGTGTCAAGTGTCCGGCCTTTTCGCGGGGGAAGTAACTCAAATGAGAACAGGGTTTTATCAGTATTTTTTAGTGTGTCAATGACCTTCATGTTCAACTAATTCATTTTTGTGCCTTCGAAAATACAAAACTACCATCAAAATATTTGTGTTCGGACTGCAATATTCCGGTCACTGTTAAAAAAATGTGATCGCGATGGTATATGTGCGCTTACCGCCGGCGTTTTTCTTGACGGGCAGATTTATCAATCCCTGAAATTCAGATTGGACGCCAGGAGTCGCTTCACATTCTCCTCATCCATGTTTTTGCGCCTGGCATAATCCTTCGCCTGGTCCTTCCCGATCTTTCCAACGAAAAAGTAGGATGACCGTGGGTGGGCGAACACCAAACCGCTTACCGAGGCGGCAGGGGTCATGGAATAATTCTCCGTAAGCCTGATTCCGTAACCCTCAGCCTCAAGCAGCCTGAAAAGCGTCTCTTTTTCACTGTGTTCCGGACAGGCAGGATATCCGTGTGCAGGTCTGATGCCGCTGTATTTTTCCCTGAATAATTCATCCATTGTGAGGTGCTCCCCAGGTGCATATCCCCATGTCTCCTTCCGGATCTTTTCATGAAGCAATTCGGTAAAGGCTTCAGAGAGCCTGTCTGCCAGTGCTTTGATCATGATCGAGGAATAATCATCATGGTCTGCCTCGAACGCGCGTACTTTTTCTTCCACACCCAGTCCTGCTGTCACAGTAAACGCCCCGATATGGTCTTCATGGCCTGTTCCTTCCGGGGCGATAAAATCCGACAGTGAAAGGTTGGGCGTAGCTGAATCCGGTTTTTTGGTCTGGTTCCTTAAGTTGATGAAACGGGTCCGCTCCTCTTTCCGGGTTGCGTCGTCGTAGACAATGATATCATCGCCGCTGGCTGCAGCAGGATAAATACCATATACCGCATTGGCCGTGACCCATTTTTCCTTCACCATCAGGTCGAGCATTTGCAGGGCGTCGTTGTAGAGCTTTGTGGCCTCTTCACCAACCACCGGGTCTTTCAGGATATCCGGGAATTTTCCCCGCAGCTCCCAGGTGACGAAGAAAAACATCCAGTTGATGTAGGGAATGATTTGCCCGAGCGGGAAATCGACCAGTTCAAAAGTCCCGGTATGCCTGGGCGCGACCGGAGGCTCTTTTTCCCAGTCGATCTTCAGGCGATTGTTTCTCGCTTGTTGAAGTGTGAGGAACTCCACACTGCGTTCCGCCCCTTCGTAATTTTTTCTGAGGGCTTCATATTCTTCCCTGAAACGTGCCCTGATACCCATTCCCTTTTCATCCGATAATAATTCATTTACGACGGGCACGCTCTTGGAAGCATCCTTGACGTGGATCACGGTGCTGGAATAGGATGGTTCGATCTTTACGGCAGTATGGATCTTTGAAGTGGTGGCCCCGCCGATCAGCAGTGGCTGCTTCATCTTCCTTCGCTCCATCTCCTTTGCCACGTTGACCATCTCCTCAAGTGAGGGCGTGATCAGTCCGGAAAGCCCGATGATGTCTACGTTTTCCTTTTCGGCAGTATCGAGGATCTTTTCGGTGGGGACCATCACTCCCAGGTCGATGATGTCATAATTATTGCAGCCGAGCACTACCGCTACAATATTTTTCCCGATGTCGTGCACGTCCCCTTTTACTGTTGCGATCAGTAGTTTTCCAGCTGCATTTGAACCCCCTTCGGCAGCCTTTTCCTTTTCAATGAAAGGCAGGAGCACGGCGACAGATTTCTTCATCACCCGGGCACTTTTTACCACCTGTGGCAAGAACATTTTTCCTGAACCAAACAGGTCTCCCACCACGTTCATGCCGTCCATCAGGGGACCTTCGATCACCTTGAGTCCGGCACCTATTTTTTTATGAGCTTCCAGCGTATCACTTTCAATATGTTCTGTGATCCCCTTGATCAGGGCGTGCTTCAACCGCTCTTCCACGGTGCCGGACCTCCATTCTTCAGAAGCTTTTTCCACGGTGCCCGTTTCCTTTATGTTCTCTGAAAATGCCAGTAAACGCTCTGTGGCATCAGGCCTCCTGTTCAGAACCAGGTCCTCCACATGCTTCAGCAGATCTTTCGGGATTTCGTCGTATACCTGCAGCATGGCAGGATTCACAATTCCCATGTCCAGCCCGGCTTTGACAGCATGGTAGAGAAATGAAGAATGGATCGCTTCCCTGACTACGTTGTTGCCTCTGAAAGAGAAGGAGAGGTTGCTGATCCCACCACTTACCTTTGCATACGGGAGGTTTTCCTTGATCCATTTAACCGTCCTGATGAAATCCACCGCGTAATTGTTGTGCTCCTCCATCCCTGTGCCAATGGTGAGCACGTTGGGATCAAAGATGATATCCTCTGCAGGAAAATTCAGCTGGTCTGTAAGCATGTCGTATGCACGTTTGCAAATCTCAATGCGCCGTTCATAAGAGGAAGCCTGTCCTGCTTCGTCAAATGCCATCACTACAACCGCGGCACCATACTCCATGATCTTCCCGGCCTGTTGAATAAATACCTCTTCACCTTCTTTGAGACTGATCGAGTTAACGATCGACTTGCCCTGAACACACTGGAGTCCCGCTTCGATCACATTCCATTTCGACGAATCGATCATGAAAGGCACCCGGGCAATGTCCGGTTCCGACATCATCAGGTTCAACAGGTGGACCATTTCCTTTTCTGCATCCAGCATGGCGTCGTCCACATTTATATCCAACACCTGGGCACCGTTTTCCACCTGGTTCACTGCAATATCCAGTGCCTCTTCATATTTCTTTTCCCTGATGAGCCTGGCAAATTTTCTGCTACCTGCAACATTCAGGCGTTCGCCGATATTGATAAAGTTGGAACCTTCATAGGCGGTCAGCGGTTCAAGCCCGCTGAGCCTGAAATAGTGGTCTTCTGAACGTGGCTGGTGCACAGGACTTTCCGCTGCGATCCGCGCAAATTCACGAATGTGATCAGGGGTGGTACCGCAGCAACCTCCCACGATGTTGACCTCTCCCGACTCCAGGAAGTCCCTGATGTGGGCCGCCATTTTCTCCGGGGTCTCATCGTACTCGCCAAACTGGTTGGGCAAACCCGCATTCGGATGCGTGCTTACATAGAAGGGCGATTTCTCAGCGATCTCTTTGATGTATGGCCGCATTTCGTTGGCTCCCAGCGAACAATTGAGTCCCAGTGAGAGCAGGTCCACATGCTTGATGGAGTTGATGAATGCTTCCAGTGTCTGCCCGCTGAGTGTTCGACCGGATGCATCCGTTATCGTTCCTGAAACCATCACAGGGATCACTTTGTCCTGCTGACGAGATACTTCATTCAGTGCAATCAACGCGGCTTTGGCATTGAGCGTATCAAAAACCGTCTCGACCAGGAACAGTTCAGCGCCTCCTTCCAGGAGCGCCTCCGCCTGTTCCCTGTAGGCAGCCTTCAGATCATCGAAATGGATGGCCCGGTATCCCGGATCATTCACGTCAGGTGACATAGAGGCTGTTTTGTTGGTCGGTCCGATGGAACCCGCCACATACCTGGGTTTGTCCGGATTGGCTTTGGTGTATGCATCGGCAACCTCACGGGCAATCTGCGCCGCGTGCACATTCATATCATACACGGCTGATTCCATGTGGTAATCGGCCTGCGAGATGGATGTGCTGTTGAACGTATTGGTCTCGATGATATCAGCCCCGGCTTCCAGGAATGCCCTGTGTATTTCCCTGATCTTTTCAGGCTGGGTAATACAGAGGATATCATTGTTACCGGTCAGGTTGTCGGGATGATCCCTGAACCGTTCCCCGCGAAAATCTTCTTCAGAGAGTCCCAGTTGCTGGATCATCGTACCCATCGCTCCATCAAGTACAAGGACCTTTATTTTCAGCAGATCCCTGAGTTCAGGCTTTTTTATCATAATTGCATATTCAGGGTACAAAGGTAAGGATTCAGCTGCAATCTCTCAGCTATATGCCTGTGTAAATGCCTGCTCAAAATCAGCTTTAATGTCTTCAATATGTTCAATTCCTACAGAGACCCGCAGCATGTTTGGGTATACGCCGGCACTGATCTGCTCTTTTTCAGTCAGTTGCTGATGCGTGGTGGCTGCAGGTTGAATGATCAGGCTCTTGGCATCACCCACATTGGCGAGGTGACTGACCAGTTGTAGCGATTCTACCAGCTTCGTGGCTTTCTCTTTGCCTCCTTTTACGGTAAAAGAGAGGACGCCTCCTGCGCCCCTGGGAAGATATTTCTTTGCCAGTGCATGGTGCGGACTGGAAGGCAGGCCAGGATAACTGATCGACTCTACCTGGGAATGCTGCTCCAGCCATTCCGCAAGTGCCTGTGTATTCTGAACATGACGCTCCACCCTCAATGACAAGGTTTCCAGTCCCTGCAGGTGGAGAAATGAGTTAAAAGGGCTCTGACTGGGCCCAATGTCCCGCAGGCTCTCAACACGCGCTTTGATGATAAAGGCAATGTTCCCGAATGGTGACCCCTCGCCAAAAACCTCCCAGAACTTCAGTCCATGGTATCCTTCTGCCGGTTCGGTGAATTGTGGAAACCTGCCATTCCCCCAATTGTAGTTCCCCGCATCCACGATTACACCGCCTATCGAGGTGCCGTGCCCCCCGATCCACTTGGTAGACGACTCCACGACGATGTTTGCCCCGTGTTCAATGGGTCTGACCAGGTAGCCGGCAGCACCGAATGTGTTGTCCACCACCAGGGGCAGGTCATATTTCTTTGCGAGGACAGCGAATTTCTCGAAATCCGGGACGTTGAAACCCGGGTTGCCGATGCTTTCAAGGTAAATGCCACGGGTGTTTTCGTCGATCCTGCTTTCGAAATCCTCAATTTCAAGGCTTTCTGCAAATCGTGCTTCCCATCCGAAATTCTTGAACGTAACTTTGAATTGATTGTAGGTGCCACCATACAGGTAAGGGGAGGTCACAATATTCGTCCCCGGGGTCAACAGCGTGTTGAACACAACAAACTGGGCAGCATGTCCTGATGCCGTTGCCAGTGCTGCGACACCTCCCTCCAGTGCGGCGATGCGTTTTTCAAATACATCGTTGGTAGGGTTCATCAGCCGCGTATATATATTGCCGAACGCACGCAGCGCAAAAAGATCTGCAGCATGTTTTGTATCGTTGAACTTATAGGACGTGGTCTGATAGATCGGAACCGCCCGTGAATTGGTATCACTGTCAGGTTCGTGTCCTGCATGTATCTGTGCCGTTTCAAAATGTTTGTAATCTGAACTCATGGTTGATGATTTTTATGGTTTTTCTGTTTTAATTCATTCTCTGAACAAATCAGCATGCCTGCATGCCTGTTATCTGTCCTGTTTTCTTTCTATCTGCCCGTCTATCCTTTTGTCTGTTTGAAATATATATTTTAATATATATATTAATAATGATTAAAATAACTATTTAAATATATATATCAAGAATGATCACTGAGGATAACCAGGACTTCCTTTGGTACGGAACTTCTATATTGCCAGGAGCAACACGCTTACCGAAGTTCCGGGGTGCGCATGGACATAGGCATCAAAGGCATCGTGAAATTTCTCCATGAAGATGGATCGAATGCCAGGTCCCAGTGTACGCGTGATAATTTTTTCATCTGGTTGCTTTTTGTTATTATTTCCCGCCGGTGCGGGTTAGGTTTTGGCACCTTCACCGAAAATGGTTCCGGTGGGTTGCCCGGGGATCTCAGAGCCTAATCTCTCACCCCGTTCTCAATAACAAACGGAATTGTTCCGTTTTGGATTGATATTGCAAATATATGTTGAAGAACATTATTTTCCAACCCATTCGCAGTTTTTGACCGCAAATCGTTTAGAATAATGCCCGGTAAAGTACAGAAGCATAAGCGTATAGGTCTTAGTGTAATTTAGAATTAAATTTCGATATCCATTTAGCGCTGTGATCCCGGTTTGTCTCAGAAGCTGTAGGTAAGTCCAATCCCGAAAAGTTCCTTCAACTGGATCCGGTCCTCGGTGCGAATCACATTTCCGGATGCATCCACGATGTCAAACTTAATGTCGTAATCATAAATGAGCTGGGTAATCAGTGAAGCAGAGATAAACTCGTTTACTTTCATACTCAGGAGCAGGTCGAAGTTCACGTCAACATATTGGGGATTTTCAAGATAGTTGGAGAACAGGTCTACCTTGGTATTCAGCTTAACATTTTTCATGAGGTCCGTAGTCCAGACGATTTTTATGTAGCCTCCAAATTCAGCCCTGACGTTCTCATCCGGGGTAACTCCGAATGCGCCTTCTGCTGACAGTTCATCATCCATCACCAACGTCATTTTACCTGTCACTGGCGCCAGTAAAATCGCGAAGGTCTTGCTTGGCTTGTAATCCATACCAAATGAGAGGTTCAGGTACCCGGGGGCGAGGAAATCAGAAATTTTCGTGCGGTTCTCATCACCCGGATTGGCATAGCCCTCGGTAAATTGCGACCTGAAGCTAAACAGTCCTGAATATTTCCAGTTACCAGCTGCTTTATAGCCAAATTTTGAAGAGAGATCAATTTTGTCATCACTTTTTCGCACCGCGTCATCGCCCTGCTGAAGAAGTCCATAGCCAAGGATCAGTTCATTGTCCCAGCTTACATTTGAATCCCGGCTCAGATAATTGGCGCCAAGTGTGACACGACCATTACCGGAGACCGAGTTTTCACCACCTGCTGCCCAGTATTTGCTCAAGGCCAATTGGGAAAAATTTAACGAAACGACGCCATTGTATTTCCAGAGTGTGTCAGCCGGCTCCTGCGCTGAGAGGGTTCCAGTGATCAATGTTGCTGCAAGAATGCTTAAAATTCTTTTCATGATAGGGTTTGTAAAAGGTTTATCATCATAATATACTAAAAACATTAACGTGCATATGACAAAATCCTGTGTTTTTTGTTTGATGCAGCTGCCTTTTTTTGTAGCAGAGGAGCTCCGGGCAACCGAAATTCCCATGGGGCCTGGCGTACGTTGCTCCTGGCTGCTGAAAAGGTTGTTTCCCTGTTCAATTTCATAAAGTATTTTAGATTATTTTCTGATCAAAAGCTGTCAACGTTTGAAGAATACTGTTTGAATTGATTAGATTTGTTATCGCTACAAATTACCATACTCATGCATCGTTGGCGCACATCACGTTCGAAAAGTTTTCTGAATGCCTTCAGGGGGATATGGTTCAACCTGAAGCATGAACCTAATTTCCTGATACAGCTTACTGTGGCATTGCTGGTGGTCATCGGTGGATTCATTTTCTCCCTGGACCGTACAGAATGGATCATGGTGATCCTCTCCATCGGTTCCGTGCTGACTGCAGAGGCTATGAACACCGCGGTGGAGAAAACCTGCGACCGGTTCATGGATCGTCATGACCCCTTGGTCAGGCGAATCAAGGACAGTGCAGCTGCAGCGGTGCTTATCATCTCCCTTTCTGCTGCAGTTGTAGGTATCCTTATTTTCTGGCCCCATGTCAGGGAAATGCTGACCTGAAAAAGGTGTCGGAGATCTCCGACAGGCCCTGCATTTCATCTCTTTTCCTTCTAAGTTTTTTTTATCTTTGCCACCATGAATATCGAGGAGTTATACGGAGCATTGAAGAAGGCATATTCTGCAGAAAACCTGAATGCACTTTCATCGAATATCATCACATTATACCGGAACCGTGACATCACTACGTTACGGAAAATTCACGCGATGATGTTCAATGGGAACCAGGCAGCTGAGGAGCGCAATTCACGGATTTTCACCAGGATCATCACACATTATCATCCCGACCGGCAGGGCCAGATCAGCAATGAGCTGGAGGGATTGCGGGTAAAGAACGACCTGGAAGGGATGAGGAAGTATGAACATATCCTGGATGTACAGCATATGAATCTGAATGGAAGCAGCCTGGATTCCGGTAGCGCAGATGATTTTGATTTTGGCGATATATGGGACTATGCGGCAGGTGGATATTCATACATCAACGATGAACCCCAGGAGACGAATGAATATGATCCCTATATGGATATGATTATTGACCATGGGTTTTTTTCAGCAGTGAAACGAAAGATCTATGGTCATCTGCATGTGGATTTCCCGGTGCATTTGCTTGCAGATCTTGAATTCGTGGAAATGGCGGAATATGAGATCGAGAACCTGGACGGGATCGAATACTGTACCTATGCACGCATCCTGGATCTCTCTTCCAACAACCTGACCGAAGTTACCCGGCTTGCGCAATTGCTGAGACTGGAAGAGGTGTTTCTCCAGAACAACCATATCAGCTACATCGATGGACTGAATGAATTGCCCTATCTTCGGCTGCTGGATCTAAGTCACAATGACATCGACGATATTTCCCCGCTGTTCGAAGTCGACTCACTGGAATTCCTGAATATCATCGGAAACCGCGTTCCCAACTGGCAGCTTGAGAAGCTGCAACTCATGGGCGTTGTCATTGTATCCTGAGATCATTCTTGTTGCCGTCCTGGCCATTACATCAACCCGGTACCCGCAGCACATCATTCTGACAACGATATCATTTCAGTTCCATATTCAATCCAGTGCCTGGTCCAGGTCACTCACCAGGTCGGTGAAACTTTCTATGCCCACTGACATTCTTATCAGTTCTTCTGCAATTCCCTCTTTCTTCCTGCCTTCAGGCCCCAGGTGCTTGTGTGACGTGTGTGCCGGTGAACTGACAAGCGACTCCACACCTCCCAGGCTGATTGCAGGTCTGATCAGTTGAAGTTTTTGCTGGAAGGCGATGCTGTCAAGGTTTTTTAACGTAAAAGAGAGCATGCCACCGAATCCCGACATTTGCCTGCGTGCAATGGCATACTCAGGATGTTCCGGCAGTCCGGGGTAATTTACAGCATCCACCGCAGGATGGTACGCCAGGAATTCTGCAATGGTCTGGGCATTCTTGTTGATTCGCTGCACCCTTACATCCAGTGTTTTCAGGCTTCTTTCCAGGAGGTAAAGCGAAAGCGCATTCAGACTGGCGCCAAGGCTCACTGCAGTCTTGTGGATCTTCTCCACCAAGACCTTACTGGAAGCCACTGCGCCGGCACACATGTCACTGTGACCGCCAATATATTTTGTCGCACTGTGCATCACAACATCAATCCCATGTTTTGCAGGTTGCTGGTTGACCGGACTGGCGAAGGTATTATCCACAGCAGTAAGGATTCCGGCTGCCTGTGCATTTTCTGCTACAGCGCCCAGATCGGTGATGCTCAGCAGCGGATTGGAAGGAGTTTCGAGATAGATAAGTTTTGTCTGATCGCGCACTTCAGCCATAATATCCGCCGCCCGCTGGCTTGCGGCAAAGCTAAACCCGATACCAAACCTGTTCAACTCTGAAAGAATAAAATTAGAGGTTCCCCCGTACAATCCCTTCTGAAAGACCACATGGTCTCCGGATCCCAGCAATCCCAGTATGACAGCTGTAATGGCTGCCATCCCTGAACTGAATACCAGCGCGGTTTCGGTTTCTTCCAGCGCAGCGATCTTTTCGGCTACGGACCGTTCATTTGGCGTGTTCAGATATCGCGGATAGAGCGTCTCATCACGGTCGATGAAGGCATATGCTGTGGAAGTGTATATTGGGGAGTTGATTCCCTCGTTTTTCTCGTCCCTGATCGTGCCGGCATGGACACATTTGGTCGGCAGTTCATTCATAGATTGTTCTCTTATTCAAAGTCTGTGGTTCGTGGTTGATGCACGGCTTTATTTTATTGCCAGCAGTTTTCGCATTTCCCCGGTGTTTTTCGTGTTCCTGATGTTCTTTGCTTCTGGTGTGTAAAGGTATTCCAGCAGTGCTGTGTGGTGTTCCGTGATTTTTGGCCGGATGATCTTATAGGTGGGATTCATCAACTTGTTTTCGATGGTGAAGCCTTCGGACAACAGTCCGATGGTGGCAGGAATCCAGCGTTGTGGAAACATATCACCGTATTTGCCGCTGCTTCGGTATGCCCTGATCTCCAGGTCGATCAAATCGATCACCGCATCGATGGCTTCATCTGATGCAGGGTCGATGTCCTTGCTTTTCAGGTGTCGTTTTAATGCGTCAGCATTAGGAAAGACCAGGCAAGTGGTATAAGGATCCTGGTTATTGTGCAGCAGGCATTGCTCGATGAATTCAGACTGGTCGGTGAATGCCTCTTCAATGCCTTCCGGGCTGTATTTTTCCCCGTCATCTGCGATGAGCAGGCTCTTGAAGCGTCCCATTACATAAAGAAATCCGTCAGGATCCATGTATCCCATGTCCCCGGTAAACAACCAGCCGTCTTTTATGGTCTCCTTGGTGGCCGCTTCATTTTTCCAGTATCCTTTCATCACATTCTCACCCCTGATCACGATCTCACCCTTCTGTCCCTGTGGCAGCTCGTCACCATTCATATCACAGATTCTGATCTCCATGTTCTGCGGGATGGACCCTGAAGAACCCAGTTTGTGATGATCCGGTGCATTGATGCTGATCATCGGGCTCGATTCGGTAAGCCCGTACCCCTGGTACATCGGGATCCCAATGGCATAAAAGAATCGCTGCAGTTCGATGTCCAGCAATGCGCCCCCGCCGATGAAGAATTGCATGTTACCACCCAGGGCACCTCTTACTTTTTTAAATACGATGGCATCAAACAACGCGTATACCGGCTTCAGCAGCGCCCTCCATCCTTTCCCGCGATTGTACCCAATCCCGTTATATGCATATCCCACTTTGAGTCCTGCATTGAACAGGGCGTAGACCAGTTTACTTTTGGACCTGACCCCGCTTTCTATATTGTTCCTGAAATTCTTGGCGATGGTAGGCACACTGAACATCACGTGGGGTTTGATCTCCTGTATATTTCTGAAGATATTCTTCCTGGTTTCAAAGCTGTTTTTTCCCATCTCCAGTGCAGCCAGGCTGGCACCTACCGCCATGAAAGAAAACAAACCGGCAGTATGTGCAAAGGAGTGGTCCCAGGGCAGGAACAGGAACATCCGGTAATCGGGGGGAATGGTCATTACCGATAGCGCCTGTTCGGTGTTTGAAGTATAATTCCGGTGACTCAGCATGATGCCCTTAGGATCAGCAGTTGTGCCCGAGGTATAGCAGATGTTTGCGATGTCATCCGGACCTACGGCATCACAAATTTTCTGGAATTCCTCTGGATGCTGATCAAGATAGCTCTCGCCGATCTGCATGACCTCATCCATGGAAATTTCATCCGCTGCATATTTCTCAGCCGGGTCCATCAGGATGATCTTCTTCAGGTCCGGCAATGCCTGCCTGATGGCCTTTATTTTGTGCGCCTGGTTGCTGGAGACTACCGCAATACTGGATTCAGAGTGTCTGATCCGAAAAATAAGGTCGGTGGATTCATTCAGCTGGATGGAGAGTGGCACATCGATGGCGCCTACATAGAACATCCCCATCTCGGCAACGACCCATTTGACACGCCCTTCTGCCAGCAGGGTGATGCGGTCGCCTTTTTTTACTCCCAGCTGGTGAAGTCCGGCTGCAAAACTCCGCACCTGGCGATGCATTTCCCTGTAGGTAGTAGGTTGGAACTTTCCATCGCGCTTTTCCCACATGTAGGGATTATCGGAATAACGTTCAACGTTTTCCTCGAAGAAACGGATAAGATTTTTCATATGGTTGTTACATCTCGATGATCTGCTCCCTGTCGGGCCCGACCGAAACGAATTTCACGGGGATCTTCAGCTCTTTTTCCAGGAACTGGATATAGCCGTTTAATTCATCAGGAAAATGGACCCGGTCCCTGACACTGGTAAGGTCCGTATTCCATCCCGGTAATTCCGTAAATATCGGTTCGATTTGTGTTTCCAGCGAATAGGGAAACTGGTCCGTTATTTCCCCATTCACCTTGTAGGCGGTGGCCACTTTTATGGTTTCGAAGCTGTCAAGTACATCGGTCTTGGTCATGATCAGCTGGGTTACTCCATTCAGCATAATGCTATACTTCAGGGCCACAAGGTCGAGCCATCCGCAACGCCTCGGACGTCCGGTTGTGGAACCGAATTCATTACCCAGGTTGCGCAACTGATCCCCTTCTTCGTTCAGCAATTCGGTAGGAAAGGGGCCGCTTCCAATCCTGGTGCAATAGGCTTTGAAGATCCCGAACACTTCACCGATCGCTGAAGGTGCAACGCCCATGCCCGTACAGGCTCCTGCACAAATGGTATTGGAGGAAGTGACAAACGGATAGGATCCGAAAT
>CAZPTO010000032.1:0-15627 GCA_964589155.1 uncultured Bacteroidaceae bacterium
AAAGAGACCTTCAAGCAAGCTATTTCAGAAGTACTGAGCGTAAATTAAAAGAAAGGACCTGAAAATGATGAGGAAATATATATTGGTAGTGGCAATGATCTCCGTAGCAATCACAGGCTGCGGAAACACCAGTGAGCCCGCAGGCGATGCGGCGAAAAACACTTCGGTTGAAAAAGAGGCTGTTGCCAGCGAGAACAATACAACTCCAGTGGCAGTGGAAGGAAAAACCATTCAGTTGACAAAAGCTGATTTCCTTTCCAGGGTAATGGATTATGAATCCAATCCCAGTGAGTGGAACTATAAAGGCGACAAGCCTGCAATCATCGACTTCTATGCAGACTGGTGCGGACCGTGCAAGATCGCTGCACCGATACTGGAAGAACTTGCATCCGAATATAAGGATGAGATCTATGTCTATAAAGTAGACACCGAAGTTGAACGCGAACTTTCTGCTGTTTTCGGCATTCAGAGCATTCCTGCTTTCCTGTTCATTCCTGAAGAGGGAAAGCCAACCATGAGCAACGGGATTGCAAGAACCCCCGAAGATACAAAGAAGATGTTCGTTCAGATGATCGATGAACTTTTACTTGGCGAAGGAGATTCAGAAACACTGTAATCTTTCAATAAGTCGGTTTAGTCAGCGTCTGTCAACATAGTTGGCGTGGCTGGATCATAAAGATTGAGAGCAAGGCGCGCAAAATTTTTAACCCGCAGTATACTAACGTATTCGAGGAGTTTAAAATTTTGCAGCAACGCAGCTATCGGACTTTATGGACAGGCACGAGTTAGTTGGGGAAAAGGGGCTGTCCGAAGCAATCGGGCGGCCTTTTTTTATGATAAGAAGTTCCCGACAATATTCACAACAGGTACTGACCATCCATTTTTTATTTCATTTCCCGCGGAACTGCGTATCTTTGTGCCTAAACAGCAGCTATTCATATATGAGATATATCGGCGCACACGTAAGCGCAGCGGGCGGTGTGGAAAATGCACCCCTGAACGCAGCCGCAATCGGGGCAACCGCCTTCGGACTGTTCACCAGGAACCAACGGCAATGGACTCCCAAACCACTGGAGGAAAAAAACATCAGCGCATTTCGTGAGAACTGCCAAAAACACGGCTACGGTCCGGGACAAATTCTGCCGCACGACAGCTACCTGATCAACCTGGGACACCCGGAAAAAGTGGGACTGGAAAAATCCCGTTCCGCCTTTATTGACGAGATGCAGCGGTGTGAACAGCTGGGGATCGACCGCTTAAATTTTCACCCCGGGAGCCACCTCAATAAAACCACGGAAGAGGCTTCTATGCAAGTCATTGCCGAAAGCATCAATATCGCGCTGGATGCAACCAGGGGCGTAACCGCAGTAATTGAAAACACGGCGGGACAGGGAAGCAACCTTGGACACAGGTTTGAGCAGATCAAATACATCATCAACCTGGTTGGGGATAAAAGCCGGGTGGGTGTATGTATAGACACTGCACACGCCTACTCAGCAGGATATGATCTGAAAAGTAAGGAAGGATTCGAAAAAGTCTTCGAAGAATTCGACCGGATCGTGGGCATGGAATACCTCAGGGGGATGCACCTGAATGATTCAAAGAAAGCGCTGGGCAGCCGTGTGGACCGGCACGACAGCCTGGGAAAAGGGACGCTGGGATACGATCCTTTCCGGTTCATCATGAACGACCCACGCTTTGAGAACATGCCCCTGATCCTTGAAACACCAGATACGGAAAGATGGAAAGATGAGATCGCAACACTGAAAAAGATGCAATCCTGAAAAAGATGCAATCTGAAATAATTATATCCCTGAATTAAAGGTAAACCTGGACTGAATGATAACCCGAAAAGGACAACATGCTGCGGAAATCAGACAGATCTGTTGTACCTTTTACCCCATAAACCAACAAAGATGAGACACGAACGTTCACACGCCAAGATCATTGCAACCATTGGCCCCGCCACAGAAGACAAAGCGATCCTTGAGAAGATGTTCCACGAAGGGATCGACGTGGTGCGACTGAATTTCTCCCATGGAGATCACGATGAGCACCTGGCACGTATCAAAACCCTGCTGGAACTGAATAAAGAGCTCAACTCAAATGTAGCTCTACTGGCCGACCTGCAAGGACCTAAACTCCGCGTGGGTGTCATGGAAAATGATATCGTCCTGCTCGAAGAGGGCCGGGAATTTGAGCTCACCACCGAAGAATGTACCGGTACGGACCGAAGGGCGTATATCAGCTACGATATGCTGCCGCAGGATGTAAAGAAAGGAGATACCATCCTGATCGATGACGGCAAACTTGAACTGAAAGTCACCGGCACAAATGGAAAGAACTCAGTGCGCACCGAAGTGATTATAGGAGGTCCTCTGTCTTCAAAAAAAGGCGTGAACCTGCCCAGCACAAAGATCTCCAAACCCAGCCTGACTGAAAAGGATATCGAAGATGCACATTTTGCACTGGAGCACAACGTGGACTGGATCGCGCTCTCCTTCGTGCGGAAGGCAAAAGACATATACGATCTGAAAGAGATTATTGCTGAATCGGGTAAAAATACCAGCGTGATTGCCAAGATAGAAAAGCCGGAAGCGCTTGAAGAACTCGACGAGATCATTGAAGCATCCGATGCGGTCATGGTGGCACGGGGTGACCTGGGTGTGGAGGTGGATTTCCACAAAGTGCCGCTGATCCAGAAAAACATTGTCAACAAATGCATCTCCATGTCCAAACCTGTGATCATCGCCACCCAGATGATGGAAAGCATGATCACCAATGCCACCCCCACCCGGGCCGAGGCCAATGATGTGGCCAATGCCGTGCTGGATGGTGCCGATACAGTGATGCTGAGTGGCGAAACCTCCGTGGGGAAATACCCGGTTGAGACAATCAAGAACATGCAACTGGTCATCGATTCAACGGAGTCCAGGGGATTCCACTTCTTCAGGAAGCATCCGCCCAAAATCCACAATGAAACCTTTTTGCAGGATTCAGTGTGCTACAATGCGGTTGTCATGGCCGAACAGTCGGAAGCTGCAGCGATCATCTGCCTCACCAACTCCGGCTATACGGCATACCGGATCAGCTCACACCGTCCGAGAGCCAACATTTTCACCTTTACCATGAACCATGACCTCCTGCGGAAGATGTCGTTGGTCTGGGGCGTAAGGGCCTATTATTTTGCAGATTGCAGCAACATCAATGAATATATTGACTACACACTCAATTTCCTGCTCAGCCAGAACCTGATCAAGAAAAATGACCTGGTGGTGCACGTGGGAAGCATCCCCGTGATCGAAAAGGGCAAGACCAACATGATCAAATTAAGCAGGGTTACCTGAGGGGGCTGGTGAACAAAACAACAACAATATGAACTTCTTACGTGCCAACATCCTTGCACTGCTGACACTTATACTTCCATTTGCAGTTTCCGGGCAGATCCAACCCGATTACATGAATAACCGTACACCGGAATGGCATGAGGTCATTGAGATGTATGCCCAACTGGACAGCATATACCCATCGGCCAGGTTGATTGAGACAGGTACCACCGATGTGGGAAAACCCCTTCACCTGTTCATCATCTCGCGCGACAACATATTTGAGCCAGCAGAGATCCGCCAGGCAGGAAAGCGTATCATCCTCATCAACAACGGGATCCATCCCGGGGAGTCCAATGGCATAGATGCAAGCCTTGAATTTGCTGCTGAACTGCTCGCCGGAAGGCACGCGTCCGCACAGCTCCTCGACAATACAGTCCTGCTGATCGTGCCTGTGTTCAACGTGGGCGGTGCCCTGAACAGGAGCCCGTACCACCGTGCCAACCAGCATGGTCCCGTGGAACATGGCTTCCGGGGAAACGCCAGGAACCTGGACCTCAACAGGGACTTTGTGAAAATGGATACCCGCAATGCACGTTCCATAGCGAAAACGATCCATACCTGGGATCCGGATATTTTCGTCGACACACACAGTACAAATGGTGCAGATTACCCCTATACCGTCACCCTTATTTCCAGCCACCACCAGAAACTTGAAGGTCCGCAGGGCAGGTTCATGAAAACGGTGATGGAGCCGGCACTGTTCAGGGCCATGAATGCATCACCTTATAAAATGTGCCATTATGTGAATGTATTCAGGACCACGCCGGACCAGGGATTTTCGGGTTTTATAGATTCACCCCGTTACCTGGCCGGATATGCAACCACCTTCCATATCCTCTCCTTCACCCTCGAAACGCATATGCTCAAACCCTATGTTGAGCGGGTCCGCTCCACCAAATATTTTCTGCACGAGATACTGAAATTCACGCATAACCATGCAGATGAGATCGCCAGGAACAAGCAACGCGCCATCCGGCAGGGCATCGATAAACAAGAACATGTACTGCAATGGGAGAACGATTCCACGCGGCGGGAAATGATCCTTTTCGACGGATACCGGGCGAAAACAAAGCCAAGCAAGGTGACAGGGCAGCCGCGTTTGTATTATGACCGTGCAGATCCGTGGACGGATTCCATTCCCTTCTATAATCATTTCCAGCCTGCAGTCACCGTGGAAAAACCCGATTATTACATCATCCCGGGAGCCTGGCAGGAAGTGATTGAACGCCTGCAATGCAGCGGCATCAGCATGCAACAACTCATGAACGATACCACCTTGAAAGTGGAAGCCTATTATATTGAAGATTTCATGACCACACAGGAACCCTACAACGGGCATTACTGGCATTACAACACAAGCGTGCGGAAGGAATCTGAATCCATCCGGCTCTTTGAAGGCGATTACCTGATCCCAGTACGGCAGCGCGGTGCAGACTTCATCGTGCAAACCCTGGAACCAGAAGGGTACGATTCCTATTTCAGCTGGAACTTCTTCGATGCAGTACTTTCCAGGAAAGAATATTTTTCACCCTACCTGTTCGAGGAGACCGCCGCTGAACTGCTGGCACAAGATGCAGACCTCCGACAGCGGTTCAACGACAAAAGGACAGCGGATCCTGACTTCGCGGAAAATGCATATGCACAATTGCGGTGGATCTATGAACATTCACCCTGGTCAGAACCTACCTATCGCAGGTACCCGGTGTACAGGTATAATGGCAAGCTCAATGAATGATCCCGGTCATCCGGTCTCTACGCTTTATCATGCACTGATCTTCATCCTGCACTGCGCTTCATCTTGTATTGCTCTTCATCGTGCAATGTTCTTCATCGTGTACCGCTCTTCCCGGAACAACGCTCACCGTGAAATTCTCAAAGAAAGATGCGGATAAATGTAAAAATCCAATGTGACAATACATTTTTAACACGCATTAAGTGTTACATAATGAGGCATTTTTGATTACATTTGCAAGAGATCACCTGAACCTTGTATACACTGTGAAGCAACCATTACGTATATCCGGAATGATCCTGGCAGTCCTGTTCCTCGCCTCGTGGAGCACACTCCAGGCCACCTCTTCGATCGAAGAGTTCATCAGCAAAATGCCGGTGAAAAATGTCCAGGTCCTGGAAAAGGAATCATTTTACAGCCACATCTACGAGGTCATGTTCGAACAGCCCATTGATCATAACAATCCTGAAAAAGGCAGTTTCTATCAACGTCTGTATATCTCACACACAGGTGTCGACATGCCGGTTGTGCTGGTCACGGAAGGATATTCCGCAGGGTACTATTACACCAGTGAACCGGCGGCCATGCTTCGGTGCAACCAGATCATTGCAGAGCACAGGTATTTCGGGAAAAGCGTGCCCGACAGTGTCCAGTGGGAGTACCTCGATACATGGCAATCGGCATCTGATCACCACCGCATCGTGGAACAATTCAGGGAGTTTTACACGGGCAAGTGGATCACCACCGGGATCAGCAAAGGGGGACAGAGCACAATGTACCACAGTTTCTATTACCCCGACGATGTGGATGTGAGAATACCCTATGTCGCGCCGCTGAATAAAAGTATTGAAGACCGGCGGATCTACAGCTTCCTCGACGAGGTCGGGACAAGAGACTGCCGCAGGAAGATCCGGAGGTTCCAGCGGCATGCACTCAGGCACCAGGAAGAGCTGCTGCCGGCATTCAGGGAGTTTTCGGAGAAAAAAGGCTATACCTACTCCCTGGTGGGTGGGGTGGAAACAGCATTTGAATTCTGCGTGCTGGAATATTCCTTTGCTTTCTGGCAATGGGGGTATGCTGCGTGTTCGGAAATTCCCGGCCGACGAGCCACGCCTGAAGAGATCATTGTACATATGAACCGGGTTGCCGGCTTCGACTACTTTGCCGATGCTTTTGTCATCGAATACCAGCCGTTCTTTTATCAATCCTACACGGAGACGGGGTATTACGGGTATGAGCTGGAGAAATTTGAACATTACCTGCAGCACCTCGAACAAAGGGGATTTGAATTTGCACTTCCGGCGGATGCAGAGGTTTCGTTCGACGACAGCATTCAGCTTGCACTCGATGCATACATCCGCAATGAGGCAGAAAACTTTATCTTTATCTATGGTGAATACGATACCTGGTCAGCCACCGCAGTCGAACTGAACGGTAATACCAATTCCAGGATCTTTTACAAGGAGAAAGGTTCCCACCGCACCCGCGTCAGGAACATGCCACAGGAACAGCAGGATGAGATTTTCGGGGTGCTGACCGGGTTTTTGCAGGATTAACTGACAAAGGCAGAGAAACTACCAATTTGCTGTGAGATTTACCTGTATTTCTTCCTCGCTCCTGGGAGCTGGCTGACCAACGCTTCGATCTTCACCCTGCCGCCGTGTGCGGGTAAGAGGGTCTTCATGCCGTGGTCGATGTACAACTGCCAGGTGTCGAGCACCCCTGCCTTGTCATTGGCAAAGGGAGGATAATGGGTTTTGAAGGAAAGGCCGAGGACATTGTCGCCTACCAGCGCCTCGCCCGTTTCCAGCAGTACGGATACCGATCCCGAGGTGTGCCCGGGAGTATGCACCACCTTGCCCGGGATCCCGTATGCTGACAGGTCCAATTCCTCTTCGATCAGAATATCCGGCGTTACCGGAGGATATTTCGACATCCCGCGTGCAAAGATCCGTCCAATCAGGACCATCAACTTTCCTTTCCAACGTGTTCCACGCGGAAACGGGGTTTTACCTCTTTTAAGAAACCCGGCTTCCTCCTTATGGACAGCCAGGGGTGCACCGGTCAACTCCCGGATCTCCTTCGCTCCGCCGGCATGATCAAAATGAGTGTGGGTAAGAATTATAAGGTCAACATCCGCAGGCTGCTTGCTGATTTCTGCAAGTCCTGTAAGCAGGCTTCTAGTGGTATTCTTGTGTCCCGTATCCACCATCACCACTGTATCATGATTGTACAGCAGGTAGCTCTTCACGTTGGCGCAGGTGACGGTTTTGATCTTAACGAGGGTCATGAACCAGCTTTTCTATTTCACAAAGAAATCCATCATTTTTCTGTCATGCAGATAGCATTCGAGGTGATCATTGATCTGCACCGGCCCCACACCGGCAGGTGTTCCCGTAAAAATCAGGTCCCCGGTTTTCAAAGTCATGAACTTTGAAACGTATGCGATGATCTGGTCAAAACTGAATATCATGTCCGTACTGCTCCCCTGCTGTACCATCTCACCATTCAGATCGAGATGAAAATGCAGCACCCCGTTCTCTGCAATTTCCGACAGTGGAACAAAATCGCTCACCGGCGCAGAATAATCAAATCCCTTGGCGATCTCCCAGGGCAACCCTTTCTTCTTCATTTCTGCCTGCAGGTCACGCGCAGTGAAGTCAACACCCAGTGCAACTTCGGTGTAATAACGATGCGCAAATTTTTCCGGGATGCTCCTGCCAAGCCGCTGGATCCTGATCACCAGTTCCAGCTCGTGGTGCACATCGCTGGAGAATTCCGGGTAGAAGAACGGACGGTTCTTCAGTACCAGTGCTGAATCAGGTTTCATGAAAAATACGGGTTGTTTCGGTACGGGGTTTTTCAGTTCTTTGGCATGATCCACATAGTTCCTGCCGATACATATGATTTTCATCGCAACTATCTTTTCTAAAGTGTAACCATTCAATTGGAATTAAATATCATTTCCTCCCCCGGGCTCCTGTTGTCCGAATCACCGTATTCTTCTCCCGGTAACTCAAATCCCGTCCGGCACACCTGAATCAGGTGTTGTCCTTCAATGCACGTAGTTTTATGGAGGTCAATACTTTCTTGGTGTACAGCGGAAAGTCCCCCTGCATCATCCATCCATAGTAACCCGGATCCTTTGCCAGTACTTCTGCAACCGCCCTGCCCTTGTATTTTCCGAAATTAAATACTTCTATGTCCTTGTCATCCAGTATGATCCGACCTGCAAAGTCAACGTTCCTGTTGTGTGCAGAGAATTCTGCCAGCCAGGCGATGTCATTCTGAAGGTTGCTGTACCGGTCCAGCTGCGATTGCAGGATCTCATAGGTGGCCCGGGTATCGGCCTCAGCACTGTGGGCGTCTGTAAGCTCTTTCCCACAGTAAAATTTCAAAGCAGCCGATAGGGTACGCGGCTCCATCTTCATGAAGATCACCTGTACATCTACGAATTTTCGTTTGCTCAGGTCAAGATCCACACCGGCACGTAAAAATTCCTCCGCCAGGAGTGGAATATCAAACCTTACTGAATTGTACCCGGCCAGGTCACATCCCTCAAACTCCTGTGCGATGGTCTTCGCAATCTCACTGAACGGGGGCGAATCCTTCACATCCGCGTCGGTGATCCCGTGAATCTCCGATGCCTTTTCCGGGATGGGCACCCCGGGGTTCACCCGGATGGTCCTGGAAAGCTCATTGCCATTCAGGTCCATCTTCAGGTAGGATAATTCCACGATCCGGTCAACGGCCACATTGATACCGGTGGTTTCAAGGTCAAAAAAGATGATGGGATTCCGGAGGTCTAGTTTCATAAGTGAGGTATTAAACGCTATTAATAAGCTGAAAAAAGTACAAGTGCCGATATATATATTTAAATAAATATTAATATCACTATTAAAATATATATTTCTATGTTGATGTCCTTTTTAATCGTCAGGGTCCGGGGACCGGGGTTCAATACTGCAGGAAGGATGAACACGCTCCTTATCATTGCAGCTGGATGAATGCCGTTCTTGCCTGCGCAATGCCACGGAAAGACCGTCAGGCATTGATCATCATTGGCATCAGCAGCATCAGGATGTCTTCATTCTCATCATCGGAAGTAGCCGGAAGCAGGATGCCTGCCCGCGTGGGATCGGACATCTCAACCACAACATCAGACGTGGCAAGGTTGGCCAGTATCTCGATCAGGAAGGTTGATTTGAAACCGATCTCCATATCATCACCCTCGTACTGGCAATTAAGCCGCTCTGTACCGGAGATGGAGAAATCAATATCCTGGGCTGAAACCGTGAGTTGATTACCTGTCAACGCCAGTTTCACCAGGTTGCTGGCCTGGTTGGAAAAAACGGATACCCTGCGGAGTGCATTATAGAACTCCACCCGGTCGATGGTCATCCTGAATGGGTTTTCTGTGGGGATCACTGAATTATAGCTTGGATAATTTCCCTCCACAAGCCTGCATACCATCTTATAATGGGTCAGCGTAAATGCCGCATTACGGTCGTCAAATTCCAGCTTCACAAGGTTTTGCTCTTTGGGAAGAATATTCTTCAGCAGGCTGGCAGGTTTTTTGGGTAGGATAAACGAGGCTTCACTTTCTGAAGTGACATCCGTACGCTTATACCGCACCAGTTTATGTGCATCTGAAGCCACGAAAGTGGTATCGTCAGACGACATCTCCAGGTATATCCCGTTCATCACAGGTCTGAGTTCATCGTCTGCTGTTGCAAAAATCGTTTTCGTAATCCCCGAAAGCAGCACTTCGCCGTCAATTTCCAGCTCCTGCTTCTGATCTTCCTTGATCTCAGGCACCTGTGGGAATTCTGACCCGTTCTGTCCCATAATCGTGAATTTACCGCTTTCTGACTGGATCACCACCATCATTGAATTGGTGTCGACTTCGAAGGTCAGGGGGAGTTCGGGAAACTCCTTCAGGGTGTCGGTGAGGATCCTGGCTGGAATGGCAATCTCTCCGGAGCCATCAGTATTCTCCAGCTCCAGGGAGGTGATCAGCGTGGATTCAAGATCCGATGCCGTGATCTCAAGAACACCATCATCCAGGGAAAAAAGAAAATTATCAAGAATGGGTAGCGTATTCTTATTGCTAATTACCCTGCTGACGGCCTGCAAATGGCTGAGCAGCTCCATACTGGAAACAACGAATTTCATAGAATATCAGGTTTTTATGATCTTATAAAACATCAAGGGTTGACTCATATTATTTGGAATATCAATTATACAAAAAAATTGTTAAAAAAAGGTGCTCCTCAACCCATAAAACAAATCATAACTGGCGGTAATCTTCCAGTCCACGCACCAGGAGGTCGAGATAATAATAATTCACCACCAGCAGCAAGGGACGTTCGTTGAAAATCACCAGTGCCTCAAACAGGTCAGGGACCACTTCTCCCGGCTTCACCCATTGGTAGATATCAAACTTTCTCCGCACCCCGTCGAATGTGGTCACCACAACGCTGGCCCATGGTTCTGAAGGCAGTGCATCCTCCACCACGTCGCCGGGACCTGCCACCCTGCTGTAGCGTATGGCATTGAAATAGCTGAAAAGCATCCGCACCTTACGCTCATCCACTTCTGCAGTAATGTCTGTCCCGTCTGCTCCACGCATTACCCGGACATCATACACCGAATCCTGCAGTGCCACGAATGCCGTTCCCTCCCGGGGCTTCACTTCCACAAAAGCAATCTCCGAAGGCAACAGATCCGCCAGCAGATGCTTGCGGTAATGATCGGGATTTCCTGAAAAAATCTTCTCCAGCGACAACCCGGAATAGCCTGGAAGCTCCACGCCATAACATTGTTCCGCACCGTGCGTGAAAACGATGTACCCGGAGCCAGAGGGCGCAAAGAAAAAACGACCCGCTTCCCGCTTGCCTTTCCTGAACTGCACTTCCACCGCGGCGCCAATCTCCTTTACTTCATCAAATGGCACGATGGAACGCATCGCCAATCGACTGGAAGCATACAGGAGGTTCTCCACTGCATCAGTGTTCATCGCCTCCCCTTCCATGTACCAGGCACTGTCGGCCCTGGTGAAAACAAGGGTGTCCATTCCACTGCTTACCTGTATTTCCGTCACTTTCCCGGGTTCCTGCGGCAGCAATGATGAAAGTCCGCCGCCTGTGGTCGACCAGGGATTGATCAGCCAGACCATTCCCGCTGCGGCCAGCAACAATACGATCAGGAGGATAAATGCAGTACGGTTCTTCATATTTCAATGTGGATTTCGGTCATTCAGCATGGGGTTCGGTCATTCAGCATGGATTTCGGTCATTCAGCAGAGTTTTTTTAAAGTGGGTTATGGGTTACATCAGCTGCTGAATTTTCTTTTCCTGTAGAGATTGAACAGGATACCGAACGCAATGATGATCAGCACCGGTAAGAGACTGTTGACCAGTTTCCATTTGAGCACCTGGCTTTTATCCGTCAGGATCGCCTTATTGAGCAGCCGCAGCCTGAACTCCCGCGAGCGCAGCTCCATCAGCCCTGTCTCATCGGTCATGTAGTTGACTGCATTCAGGATGAACTCCAGGTTACCGAACGTTTGTCGCGTATACTGGTCATAGCCAAGCACCGCCGCTGCAACCCTGCCCCCTTCAACACGCACCTCGTTCCGGATGATATCCCCGTCTGTCACCACGAGCATGGAAGTGGCCCCGCTCTCTTCCACGATCTCTGCATTCGGTGGATAGACCCCGGGAGGAACTGAATAATTTCGAAAGAAGGAGGGAAAAACACCTTCCGCCAGCACTGCAACGGGAAGATTGGCCTCGTTGAACATCCGGGGATCAGGATCCCGCGACACCTCATCCATCGAGATACGCAAAGGTACCTGTCGCTTCCTGGAGCGCTCCGACGAAGAAAGCAGCACGGTACGCCGCAACTGCGTGGCTACCCCGATGGTATCAAACGAGGAGACAAACTGCCCGTGCACATAATTCAGTCCGCGCGTAATGGGATGTGTAGCCGGTGCGGTGAGCAGCGGGCTATACACCCACGGACGCATCTCGGTATCTTCAGCAGTTCCCTGGACGGAAATATTCACCGGGATATAGTTGCATTGCAGGTCTGTGACAATATTATATTCGATCCGGAAACCGTATTTAAACAGCAGGTCCTCGATATTGAGATCGTTGACCAGGGAGATGGTCATGCCACTCGAAAGACTGTCGGGGAGGGTCACCACCGGGTCGATGAACCAGAGCACTTTCCCTCCGCGCATCACATACTGGTCGATGGCAAACTTGTCCGCTGCACTGAAGGGCCGCATGGGTTGCGCAATAATGATGGCCTCGTAGTCGAGCAATGCTTCCATGTTGCCGCCGATCACCCCCCGGTCCACCTGGAAAAAATTCTTCAGCTCATTCATGATGCTGTAGGTCTGCAGGGAATCCAGTTCGCCGTGTCCTTCAATAAAGGCGATCTTGGGGACATCGGACTTCGAGAGGCTGTGGAGGGCCTTCGAAAATTCGTATTCCAGGGTCTGCACAGAATTACTCAGGTTCACTTCGTGGGGCAGCGAGGGATTGTTCTTCAGGAGGTTGACCGGGAACTCCATTCCCTTGTAATTCAGAACTGCCCCGGGAAAGATGATCTTGTCACTGGATCCACCCTCAGCATCGCGCATCTTGATATTGGTCACACGCAATCCCTTGTTGAAAAGGTTCATGATGGTCCTGTTCCTGACCTCCTCGTTCTGCTCGTCGTAAATATTGACGAAGTCATACTGAATGTTCTCGCCTGCATAGGCCCTGAACTCATCCAGCATGTCGCGGATCGACTCCTGGAACTCCACGAAATCAGGCGGCAGGTCCCCGGCCAGGTATACCCTGAAATAGACGGGTGCATCCAGGTTCCGCAGCACATCCTTGGTGGATGCTGCCAGCGTATACCGCTTTTCAGAGGTCAGGTCGATCCGGAAAAAAGTATTGGCGGAAATGGCCGCAACGATAACGAGCACCACCACCAGTACCAGGTACTGCACAACGTTTTTTTGTATGAGTTGCTTGTTCACCATTGTTCACCACTTGTTTTTTTGTAATACCAGCCGGGTTGACATGAGGAACAGGAGGATCACCCCCAGGAAGTAGAACAGGTCGCGCGAATCCAGCACCCCGCGGCTGATGGAATTATAATGATAGTCGATCCCGAGACGGGAGATCAACAGGTTCAGGTGGCCCGATCCCGCCAGTCCGCCAATGAAATCAAAACCCAGGTACAGCATGAAGGAAAGCAGCACCCCGGCAATAAAAGCCACAATCTGGTTGTCGGTGATCGCTGAAGCAAAAATACCGATGGCGGTGTAGATTCCTCCCAGGAAAAACAGCCCGATATAGGACCCCCATGTACCTCCTGTATCGATGTTCCCCGGGGGTGAACCCAGCCGATACACCGACCAGAAAAAGACCAGGGTCGGGAGCAGCGAAAGCAACACCAGGCACCAGGAAGCCAGGAACTTCGCCAGGACGATCTGTAGCTCGGTGACCGGTCGCACATACAGAAGTTCCAGGGTCCCCATGCGCTTCTCCTCCGCGATCATCCGCATGGTAATGGCAGGCACCAGGAAGAGAAAAGCCCAGGGTGCCAGTGCAAACAGGCTTTCCAGCGTGGCGTAGCCGGTTTCAAGTACATTCATCTGACCGGGAAAAACCCACATAAACAGGCTGTTCATGGTGAGGAACACCACGACCACCACGTATCCTGTAAGCGAACTGAAAAAACCCTTTATCTCCTTACCAAATATCTGCCACATGCAGTACGTTTTTTATTCTGAATCCGGTTTGCGTTATTCGTAGCTGAGATCCGGCAGGCTCGAGACCGGCAGGTCCTCATAGTGCATGATCCGGATATTGAAAAAATAAAACTTAATGATGTCTTTGTAACTGAAATCCTGCGAGGCCATGTTCATGGCTCCCTCCTGGCTTAACCCTACCCCGTGGCCATACCCTTTGCCCCAGACCACGATGTTTTCACCCTCTTCAGGGAACATGTTGAAGAAGGTAGACCGCCATTTCCAGTCCTCGCGGATGCGGGTCATCAGTAGTGTATCCCCGTCGAGCACAAAATGTTTTTTCCGGTGCCGTTGCTGGATATACAGCAGCTCTTCCGGCACCTTCTTCGCCGACTCCATTCCCCGCCCGATCAGGTATTCTTTCCATGCATTATACGGGATCGTATCGTACCACTTGGAAGCCGGCTGGTGCAGGGAGTAAGGATCCAGGACGGCCTGCAGGTAATCCACATCCTTCAGCCACACATCAGAGGCCCGCTGGGTCTCACCCCCGCTGTTGGCATGGTAGGCAGCCGTGATCAGTTGATAATGATAATCGGCCACAACCTCACCGGAGGTTTCGAATACCGATTCTGCAATCTCCGGGTTGTACACTGCGCGCCCATGGTAAGCCTGGCAATGCACACCGTCACACAACGAAAATCCCTCTTCCCTGTGCCGGCCGAAATGGTTGAGCATATAGGTCCGGGTGAGCAGGGCATGCGCCTTATACAGTTCCCGGTGCGCATTCGGCCCCACCTCGGCTTCAAGCACACCTGCAATATATTTGTCAAAATCCACCTGGTTGATCAGGGTCATATATACATCATTTCCCTCAAGGATCAACCCGTCATCGTAGGATCTCGACCCCAGTGCAGGTGCTACCGGGCGAATGCGAAATGTGCCGTTCAGGCTGAGGCTTGACAGCTCCACCTTCTTAAAGATCCCATATTCACCCCGTGCGTCATGCAGGCTGATCATGCTGTCCCTGAGGGTTGCAAAAAGGATGGATCCCTCACCGATTGTTCCAAGACGGTGGCCACCGGTCTTGATCATGTATTCACCCGAAGTGATATTGATAGCGACCGATTTCACGATCTCATCATGGTACAGACCGATCCTGATCACCTGGGCGGTACCGCCCAGCGAAATCATGGTCAGCAATATGAGGGTCAAAAACTTTTTCATCCTTCCTTCCTTAATAATGCGATCATCCCCTGTGCCACCCGGTCAGCAACTCCCGGGGTCCCGAGCATCTCCCTGATCTGTGCATACCCTTCCGTAATCATTAACTGATGATCCCTGTTATTTAGTATTTTTCCCAGCTCGTTCGCTGTCTTTGCAGCCAGTCCTGTCTGCAGAAACTCCTTTACCAGCTCCCTGCCTGCGATAAGATTCACCAGGCTAAAAAACCTGAAAGTAACAAATAATTTCCCAATATTGTATGTGAGTGCACCAGTCTTATAGATCACCACCTGGGGTACATTCAACAAAGCTGTTTCCAGCGTGGCCGTTCCGCTGGTGACCACAGCAGCGACCGAATGAGCAAGCAAGGGATAGGTCTGGTTCATCACAAGCCGTATCCCGGTCCCCCCGAGATGCTGTCCATACAAGTCTGGGTCCACGGACGGTGCCCCTGCAACAACGCACTGGTAGTCCGGGAACGCCCTGGCGGCTTTGACCATCTCTGGCAGACAGCTGTTGATCTCCTG